>JAIWNN010000107.1 GCA_020216805.1 Desulfarculus sp.
GCCCCCTGCCCGGCTTCACCCCGCCGCCCCCGCCCCCAACCGGCGGGCGGCGCGGCGGCATCGACTGGTCTTGAACCAGCGGCGGGCGGCCTCCCGCCCGCATCCCGCCTGGCCCGGCCGGGCGCTTCGGACAGCCATCCCTAACTTGGGGTTGCCATGAATAAGCGAACCACGGCGGCCGTTTTTTTGATCTGCGCCTGCCTGTTGGCGGCCGGGGCCGTCCCGGCCCGGGCCGACCGCGCCAGCCGCACCACCCCCACGGTGCGGGTGGCCCAGCAGGTGGGACCGGCGGTGGTCAACATCGCCACCAAAAGCCGGGTCCAGGCCCGGCCCTTCCGCACCGGCGACGAGTTCTTCGACCGCTTCTTCGAGGAATTCTTCCAGCCCATGTCCCGGGAGCAGTCCAGCCTGGGCTCGGGCTTCATCTTCGACGGTCAGCGGGGTTTGATCGTCACCAACCGCCACGTGGTCAGCGCCGCCAGCGAGATCACGGTGCAACTGGCCGACCAGCGCTCCCTGCCGGCCCAGGTGGTGGGCGCCGACCCCGGCACCGACCTGGCGGTCCTAAGGGTGCGCCCCCAAGGCGCCCTGCCCGCCGTCCGCCTGGGCGACTCCGACCAGATCATGATCGGCGAGGACGTCATCGCCATCGGCAACCCCTTCGGCCTGTCCCACACCGTCACCCGGGGCGTGGTCAGCGCCTTGGGCCGCAAGGTGCGCACCGGCGAGAACGAGTGGCTGCGGGACCTGATCCAGATCGACGCCAGCATCAACCCCGGCAACTCCGGCGGGCCCTTGCTCAACGCCGACGGCGAGGTCATCGGCATCAACACCGCCATCTTCCAAAACGCCCAGGGCATCGGTTTCGCCATCCCGGTCAACCGGGTGCGGCGGGTGGTGGACGACCTGGTGCGCTACGGCGAGGTGGTGCCGGCCTGGCTGGGCCTGGAGTTGCAGGATCTGACCCCGGAGCTGGCCGCCCACTTCGGCCTGGCCGGCCAGTCCGGGGCCCTGGTCAGCGAGGTCATGGCCGATAGCCCGGCGGCCGAGGCCGGCCTGGGCCGGGGCATGGTGGTGCAGTCCCTGGACGGCCGCCCCCTGACCGGGGTCAGCGACTACGGCGCGGCCCTGGCCGAGGTCCAGGTGGGGACCCAGGTCCGTCTGGGCCTGGTGGTCGGCGGCCGGCGCCAGGAGGTGAGCCTTGTCGCCCGGCCCTTCCCCTTGGCCCGGGCGGCGGAGCTGGCCTGGCGGCGGTTGGGGATCGCGGTGGCCGAGCTGGACGCCCAAACCGCCCGCTTCCACCGGGTGGGACCCGGGGCCGGGGTGGTGATCAGCAGGGTGCGCGAGGGCTCCTCGGCCCAGCGGATCGGCCTTCAACCCGGCGACCTCATCCGTCAGGTGGGCGAGGGCCCCACCCCCGACCTGGCCAGCTTCCAGCGCCAGATCGCCAAGCAGCATCTGATGGGTCGGGTCACGGTCCTGGCCCAGCGGGGCCGGGTCAGCCAGTACCTCACCCTGGGGCCCTAACCCCCCAAACGGCATTGCCGGCGGGCCACGGCCGGGCCGGCCGGCTTGATTGGCCAGCGATGAACATCATTCGAGGAGTGGATTCGCGATGCGGCAGCTGAACCCGCGGTGGGTGGCCGGGGTGCGCCGGGTGGTCAACGACTGCCCCTATTTCCAGTTGCAGTCCATGCGCCTGGACGGCCTGGCCTGGGGCGAATCCGAGCTGTCCATCGCCCTGGACACCAAGCATCTCCAGCCCTTCGGCCTGGTCCACGGCGGGGTGGCGGCCAGCCTGGTGGACGCGGCCGCCTTCTGGGCCCTCTACACCCAGACCCCGGAGGGCTGCGGCCTGACCACGGTGGAGATGAAGCTCAACTACCTCTCGCCCCTGAAATCCGGCCGCCTGCTGGGCTTGGGCAAGGTCATCCGCCTGGGGCGCAGCCTGGGCCTGGCCGAGAGCCGCCTTCTGGACCAGGACGGCAACCTGGCCGCCCATGGCACCGCCACTCTGATGGTCCTGCCCAGCCTCTCCCTCTGGGGCGAGTCCGACCTGCCGCCCAAACACCTCTAGGTCGCGTGCCGCGACGGCCAACTACCGGCCTTCCGCGCTCCCGTATTGGCCTCGTCAAAAACACAGCGGGCGGGGATGAACCCCGCCCGTCCTGCTTGCCGCCCCGTCCCCGGCGATCGCCTACTGCCCCTGGGTGGTGAGGCCCTGGGGCCGGTGGTCGGTCACCCGGTAGTCGGCCGGGGGCTGGTAGGCGAAGGCCTCCGGCCCCAGGGGCGGGTTGACCTGCACCTGCTGGAAGCGGTACTCGGTGATGTCGCCGATGACGTTGACCACCCGGAAGCCGCTCAGCACGATCCGTTCGGGACTGAACCACAGCACCAGGCGCTTGATGTCGGCCCGGTTCTCCTTGGGCTTGAGCACCAGGGTCAAGTCGCTCTCGCCGGCCAGGCGGTCGCTCTCTTCCGGGACCTCGACGCTGAACGACTCGTCCACCCGGGCCAGACCGCCCAGGATGTCCAGGAGCGAGCGCAGGCCGGTGGTGAAGCGCTCCAGGGGATAGACGTCGGCCCGGCCTCGCTCGGCCCGGACCCACCAGACGCTGCCCTGCTGGGCCAGGATCAGCTCCGGACGGGGGGTCTCCTGTTGCAGGCGCAGGGAGGCCGGCCGGGCCCAGAGCAGGCTGCCGGATCCATCCACCACCCGCTCGCCGTCGTTGCCGGCGGCCACGAAAAGGCTCTTGCGCATGAACTGGGCGGCCAGGGTGTTGATGCCCTGGTAGCGGGCCTGCACCTTGGCGGCCAGGGCGGCGGCCTCGGCCTGGGCGGCGGAATTGGCCGACGCGCCGGGGACGCCCGGGGCGGACTGGCCGGCGGGTGCGGTCGGGGTCTTGGGCTGGCTGGTGGCGACCGGGGCGTTGGCGGCGGTTGGAGCGGCCGGAGCGGTGAAGCCGGGCCAGGGGGCCAGCACCCCGGAGCAGAGACCGGCGCAGAGCAGGGCGGTGGCCAGGCGGAGGGGGACGCGTGACATGCCATCCTCACGGCTTGGGTTGAAACGGTCGACCGGCGACCGGGGCCGGCCCGCACCCGAAATATACACGCAAAGTCGCCTTCCGACAGGCGGGAGACGGCCGGGAGCGGTCCAAGGCCGTCCGTGGTGCATAATTATTTCGCGTCCACCGACCGCGGGCGCGAAACGGCTACCCACTCCGACCGGCCCGGTTGAGCTTCCCTCAGATACGGCTGCCATTTCAACCTGTTAATCGCCGATCCGAATCCGGTTTCTTGCCGGCGGCCCGGGAGGGTGGCACGCTGCCTGCAATCTTGTTCGGCCAGTCAACGCCAAACGGAGCGAGTCAGATGCGGATCAAGACCAACGCCAAGACCGAGAACCCGGGCCGGCCCCAAGGGGTGACAACCCTCGGCCAATTGGTGGCCCGCCTGCAAGACCGCCTGCCCGATGACGCGGCCGTGGTGGCCGCCCTCCAGGGCCTGGTGGATCAAGGTCGTCTGCGCCGCCTGGCCTCCTCCACCTCCCGGGCCTGACCAGCCCCGACCAGCTTCTTCTCCTCCCTCCCATCGTCGCCGCCCCGCCCGACCCTCCGGCGGGGCGGCGACGCCCTTTATGGCGCTTAACCCCTAGGGGATGCATGGTCTATAATGGCCTTCAGGCCATGGACGATCCTCCCTTCCCCCAAGCGACAGGTGCGCCATGAAGATCAAGCACTGGATGACCAGCAACCCCCTGACCGTCAAGCCCGACACTCCCTTGATGGACGCGGCCAAGCTGATGCGCGAACATCAGATCCGCCGCCTGCCGGTGGTGGAGCGGGGCAAGGTGGTGGGGATGCTCACCCACCGCAACATCATGGAGGCCTCGCCCTCGGCCGCCACCAGCCTGAGCGTCTGGGAGCTCAACTACCTGATGAGCAAGCTCACCGTGGCCGAGGTGATGCGCAAGGATCCGATCTGCGTTTCGCCCGAGGATTCGGTGATGGAGGTGATCCAGACCGGGCACCAACAGGGCATCGGGGCCTTCCCGGTGGTGGAGCGGGGCCGGCTGGTGGGCATCGTCACCGAGACCGAGATTTATCAGGCGGTGGTGGCCCTGTTCGGGGATCCCCGGCGGGACTCTTTCATCGAGCTGGAGAACCTTCAGCTGGATCAGCGCATCGGGGCCATGAGCCGCATCGCCGGCATCATCGAGAGCCACAACCTGCCGGTGATGGCCATGTTCTCCATGCCCCAGCGGCGGCGCGCCGGTCACCAGCGGCTCTACATCCGGGTCCAGGGCAAGAAGATCGACGCGGCGGTCAAGGATCTCCAGGCGCAGGGCTACAAGGTGGCGGAATAGCCGGCGGGCGTGGCGGGCCGCTTCAGGCCGGGGCGGCGGCCTGGACCTGGTTACGCCCGCCCTGCTTGGCGCGGTACAAGGCCCGGTCGGCGGCGTTGATTAATTCTTCCGGGGTCATGCCCGGCTCAAGCTGGGCCGCGCCCAGGCTGATGGTCAGCCCGCCCAGGGCGTCGAAGGGCGGGCGGCGCGAATTGGTCTCCACCAGGGAGCGCAGCTTCTCGGCCACCTTCAGGCCGTTGGCCAGGTCGCAGTCGCTCAGCACCACCACGAACTCCTCGCCGCCATAGCGCCCCACGGTGTCCACCTCGCGCACGCTTTTGCGCAGCCAGTCGGCCACCAGGCGCAGGGCCTCGTCGCCGGCCTGATGGCCCAACTGATCGTTGACACGCTTGAAATGATCCAGGTCGGCCATCAGCAGGCAGATCGGCTGGCCCTGGCGGCGGGAGCGGCGCACCTCCTCGGCCAGACGCTGATGCAAGTGGCGGTGGTTATACAGTCCGGTCAGGCCGTCGGTGACCGAAAGCTGCTCCAGGCTCTGATTGGCCTGGCTCAGTTGGCGGTTGAGATCGTCCAACTCGCGGTTGCGCCGCTCCACCTTGTTCTTGAGCTGGAGCACCTGCTCCAGGTTCTCCACCATCTCCGCCACCAGACCGGCGTGTTCAATGGCCAGGCCCACCAGGTGGCCCAGGGTGATCAGGAAACTGGCGCGGTCCGGATGCGGGGGTGGCTTGCGCAGCCAGAGCAGGCTGATGGCCCCCACACACAATTCGGCCCCGCGCACCGGGGCGCAGATCACCCCGCCCAGGCCGGGCGGGGCGTCCCCACCCACCACCTCCAGAACTCGCCCCTGACGCTGGGCCAGGGCCGGAGGCGCGCTGCCGTCCAATTCCAGGCTTTGCCAGGCCCGGGCCCACAGGGAATCAAGCTGATGGCTGGCCACCAGGCGGGTGAGACGATGCTCCTCGTCGCCCAGGTGCAGCGCGCCCATATCCGCCTCCAGGGCCTGGCAGGCCTCCACCAAGGCCGCCTGGAAAACCGGGCGCACGTTGAGCTCCACCTCGGAGATCATGGCGGCGGTCAGCCGCGCCAAGGCCTGGAGCTGGGCGCGCAAGGACTTGACCTGCCAGGTCGGATCGTCTATAGCCAATTACTCGTCCATGGTTCGGAAGTGCCTGACACGGGGCTGATTATCAGAGATACACAATTTTTCCCCTGGCGGGCAAATTTTCGCAACCGGGCGATGACATGGAGGCTTCGGCGATGCGTTCCAGGGAGCACTTGCTTGCGTCCGTCCCCTTGCTGGGTCTTTGGCTGGCAGGCGGCGGCGACCTGCCCCAGGCTGCTGCTGCTGCTGCGGCCAGCTTGCTGGTGGACCTGGACCACCTGCCCGACTATCTTTGGTGGCGGCGGGGCTGGGGCGGGCTCCAGGACTTTTTCGCCTCTTTCCACGCCCATCGGGTGACATGCCTGGCTCTGCCGGCCCATTCCTGGGAGCTGCTGGCCCTGGCCGCGATCCTGGTCTGGCGGGCGGGATGGCCGGATTGGCCGGCGGCCCTGGTCTGCGGTTGGGCCTACCACCTGGCCTGGGACCAGCTCACCAACCCAGTGGGCTGGCCGTTCTACTTTCTGGGCCATCGCCTGGCCCATGGCTGCGACCGCCGCCGGCTGCCGGTGACCGGGGGGATGGCGCCGCGCGCCGGTCTTGACAGAAGTGACCCATCTGACTAGGGTGGAATGACATTTCGGGTGCTGCCATCAGCGCCCATTCATCCCCCAAGCCCGTGAGGTGAGACGATGCCCCGCTTGCACTCCGCCGGCGCGCGGGCCCTTTTGTGGGCGGTGATCGCTTTGGCCCTGGGCGCGGGCTGGTCCGCTACATCCGCGGCCGAGCCGGCGCCTCTCAAGGTGGGCGTGAACCTGCCCATGACCGGCGCGGTCTCGGCCTATGGCCAGATGATCTGGGCGGGCATCCAACTGGCCCAGGAGATGCGCCCCACGGCCCTGGGCCGGACGGTGCAACTGGTGCTGGTCGACAACAAGAGCGACGCCGCCGAGGCGGCCAACGCCATGAACCGGCTGGTGGATAAAGAGGGGGTGGTGGCGGTGCTGGGGCCGGCCACCAGCACCCGGGCCCTGGCCGCGGCCGCCATCGCCGAGCAGCGCCAGGTGCCCATGATCACCCCCACCGCCACCAACCCCACCATCACCCAGGGCCGGCGGTACGCCTTCCGGGTCTGCTTCATCGACCCCTTTCAGGGCCAGGTGGCGGCCCGCTACGCCTACCACAACCTCAAGTTTCGCAAGGCCGCCATCCTCACCGACGCCAGCCAGGACTACGCCGTGGCCCTGGCCGCCTACTTCAAGCGCGAGTTCCAGAAGCTGGGGGGGGTGGTGGTGGTGGAGGCCAAGTGCAACACCAACGACCAGGATTTCTCGGCCCAGCTGGGCACCATCAAGGCCACCGACGCCGAGATCCTCTATCTGCCCAATTACTACACCGAGGACGCCTTGGTGGCCCGCCAGTGCCGCGAGTTGGGCCTGAACCTGCCCATCCTCTCCGGCGATGGGGCCCAGGCCCCGGAGCTGTTGAAGATCGGCGGGTCGGCGGTGGAGGGTCTGACCTTCACCGCCCATTTCCACCGCGACGCCGCCACCAGCCCCACCGCGGCCGGGTTCCTGGCCCTCTATGACCGCAGGCGCCAGGCCGGGAACCTGAAGGAGGATCTGACCGGGTTCCACTCCCTGGGGGCCGACGCCTACCTGGCGTTGGTGGACGCCCTGAACCGGGCTGGCTCCAGCGAGGGGCCCAAGCTGCGCCAGGCCCTGGCCAGCACCCAGGGCCTGGTCGGAGTCACCGGTGCCCTCAACATCGGACCCGATGGCAACGCGGTCAAGAGCGTGGCCATGCTGCGGGTCAAGAACGGCCAGTTCGAGTTCGTGACCACCATCGAGCCCTAGCGCCGGGGGTTACCATGGCGCGGCAAGGAAAGAACATGAAGCGATTCGCCCATCTTCTCTGCGGCCTGCTGGCCATCTGCCTGCTGACCCCCTTGTCCGCCGGCGCGGCCGAGCCGGTCAAGCTGGGTCTGTTGCTGCCCATCACCGGCAGCAACGCCCCCTACGGCCAGAACGCCTTGCGCGGCTTCAAGCTGGCCCAGGAGGCCCGGCCCACGGTCCTGGGCCGGCCGGTGGAGTACGTGGTGGTGGACAACAAATCCGACAACATCGAGTGCAGCAACGCCGCCAGCCGCCTGATCCAGAAAGACAAGGTGGCGGCCATCGTCGGCCCGCTGTCGAGCAAGAACGCCCTGGCCGCCGCCCCCCTGTGCGAGGCGGCCAAGGTGCCCATGATCAGCCCCTGGGCCACCAACCCGCTGGTCACCCAGGGCCGCAAGTACGCCTTCCGGGTCTGCTTCATCGATCCCTTCCAGGGTCAGGTGGGGGCCAATTACGCCTTCAACGAGCTCAAGGCCCGCACCGCGGCCCTGATGGTGGACGTGTCCCAGGACTACTGCGTTGGCATCAGCGGCTTTTTCGAGCGCGCCTTCACCAAGCTGGGCGGCAAGATCGTGCTCAAGACCATGTACAACACCAACGACCAGGACTTCAGCGCCCAGTTGGCGGCGATCAAGCAGGCCAAGCCCGACATTCTCTACGTGCCGGCCTACTTCACCGAGGGCGCGCTCATCGCCCGCCAGGCCCGGGAGCTGGGCGTGAACATCCCCATGCTGGGCGGCGACGCCAGCCAGGCCGACGAGCTGATCAAGATCGGCGGGGAGGCGGTGGAGGGTTTGGCCTTCACCACCCATTTCGACGAGCAGGGGGTGACCACCGAATCCGGCAAGGCTTTCGTCAAGAACTACCGCCAGCTATATAACGAGGCTCCGGACTCCTGCAGCGCCCTGACCTATGACGCCTACAACGTCCTGCTGGACGCCATCGAGCGCCAGCAGTCCCTGGACCCCGAGGCGCTGGTCAAGGGTCTGGAGGCCACCAAGGACTTCCCCGGTGTCACCGGGGTGATGACCCTGGTGGCGCACGACGCGGTCAAGCCGGCGGTGATCTTGCACGTGGACAAGGGCAAGTTCAGCTTTCTGACCACGGTGCAGCCCTAGCCGTCCGCGACCGGCGCCCCCCGGCGTCCATCAACCAGGAAAACGATAGACCGACCCCGCATGGACGCCCTGCAACAGATCATCAACGGCCTGACCCTGGGCAGCCTCTACGCCCTGATCGCCATCGGCTACACCATGGTCTACGGCATCCTGCGCCTGATCAACTTCGCCCATGGCGACGTGTTGATGGTGGGCTGCTATCTGGCCTGGTTCGGGGCGGTCATGTTCGGCCTGCCCTGGTGGGCGGCCCTGATGGGCTCCATGGCCTTGACCGCCCTGTTGGGGGTGCTCATCGACCAGGGGGCCTACCGCCCCCTGCGCCAGGCCCCGCGCATCAGCGCGCTGATCACCGCCATCGGGGTCAGCTTCCTGCTGGAGAACCTGGGCCTGGTGGTCTTCGGCGGGCGGCCCAAGGCCTTCCAGCGCCCCGAGGTCTTCAACCAGCTTCTACAGTGGGGCGATCTGCGCCTCCTCTCCCTGTCCCTCTGGGTGCCGATCATCACCGCCCTGATCCTGGCGGGCCTGTTGTTCATCATCCACCGCACCCGTCTGGGCATGGCCATGCGCGCTCTCTCGCGCGATCTGGTCACGGTGCAGCTAATGGGCATCGACACCAACCGGGTGGTGGCCGCCACCTTCGCCCTGGGCTCGGCCCTGGCCGCGGCCGGCGGCGTCTTCTGGGCCATGAAATACCCTCAGATCAACCCCCTGATGGGCGTCCTGCCCGGGCTCAAGGCCTTCGTGGCCGCGGTGCTGGGTGGCATCGGCAACGTCACGGGGGCGCTGTTGGGCGGGCTGGTGCTGGGCATGAGCGAGATCCTGCTGGTGGCCTGGCTGCCGGAGCTGGCCGGCTACCGCGACGCCCTGGCCTTCGTCCTGCTGATCGGCATCCTCATCTTCCGGCCCACCGGCATCATGGGCGAGGAGCTGCCGGAATGAGCCGTGTTTCCCGCTGGTTCGATCCCGGCCCCCTGCCGGCCCAGTCCGAAAGCCGGGGCCGCGACAGCGGCCTGACCATCCTGGCCTGCCTGGGCCTGGCCGCCCTGCTCTGGCTGATCGAGAACCAAGGCGGCGGCTACGTGGTGCACATGACCACCTTGGCCGGTCTGTTCACGGTGCTGGCGGTCAGCTACAACCTGATCAACGGCGTCACCGGCCAGTTCAGCCTGGAGCCCAACGCCTTCGTGGCCTGCGGGGCCTACGTCACCGCCTTGCTGACGCTCTCGCCGGCCGAGAAGCAGATGACCTTCATCCTGGAGCCGCTGGTCTGGCCCTTCGCCGTGGTCAGCCTCTGTTTGCCGCTGGCGCTGGTCATCGCCGGCCTGGCCACCACCCTGATGGCCTTCATGATGGGTTTTCCCGTGTTCCGGGTGCGGGGCGACTATCTGGCCATCGTCACCCTGGGCTTCGGCGAGGTGATCCGGGTCATCGCCAACAACGCCCAGTCGGTGACCAACGGTCCTTTGGGCCTGAAGGGCATTCCCCACCTGACCAACATCTGGTGGGCCTGGGGCCTGGC
>JAIWNN010000003.1 GCA_020216805.1 Desulfarculus sp.
CACGATGCGCCGGCCGGCTTCCTCTCCGCTCTCCACCCCCTGCCGTTTGAGGGTGTCGATCAGCTCCTGCAGCTTTGCATCCGCCATACGCCAATCTCCTTAGGTCGCTCTAGCCGGCTTCATCACTTGCGTTGGCGCGCGCTCGCGGCGCCAAAACAAAAACCGGGGCCCGTCGTCGGACGGCCTGGTCCCCTAACCGGGGCCAGCCCCACGGTTATTCTCCAGGCTTGTTGAATTTTTCACTTGGTCTGCAAGAACCGGACCCCAGATGCCAACCCGAGCCACGATCAAAACCGGTGGAGGTATTCGGCGCTTTTTCAGTCAATTGCAGCTGAGCCCGATTCAGACATACGGAACGTGGAGCTAGGGTATTATTGCATTTTGCAGTTGCCAATCAACCAATTTCTTGCATTTTGCGATTAGCCGCACCATCCTTGCGCTGGTTTGCACAACGGCGGGGGCCGGGATTGTGCAGGCAAATGTCCTATCGCTTAGTGGGGTTAGTCGCGTCCAACCCGAACCCGCCCGACTGGGCGCGCGCCTTGGCGGCGCTGGTTGGCTTTGCGCTTTGCCGCGGGGCAGGGTCGGGTGAGATGGCGTTTTGCAACCCCGCGCGCCCTCCGCCGGAGACTCGGATGGATCCGACCAGGCCAGGGCCAGACTATACCATCCAAATTCAAAGTGTTAGCGGGTCAGATCCATCCGGGGAACGGCCAAGCGGGTTTTGGCATCGGACTAGCTACCCAAATCCTTTCGAAAGGCGCCTGTCAACTGCCGTGTTCCACAACCGCGGAGGTGATTTGGTGTTCGGCTTTAGGAAAAAGGACAAGGCGACGGGCGAAGCAGGGGCGTTGGACCTGCCCAAGCCCAAGGACATCCCGCAGTCCCTGGGTCAGCACCTGGTGGTCAACCAGCGGCAGAACCCGGAGTGGGTGTGGCGTCTGAAAAGCGTGACCCGCTCGGCCAAGGGAGCCAGTTTGGTCGAATTCCGAATCTTCGACCCCGAATCGGCCCTGAGCCGCAAGCTGCGGGTGGATGACTACAACTCCCTGGACTCCCACCCCGACCTGATCCTGTTCCAGGGCGTTTTGGACAAACGCACCCACCAGGCCCAGTTCCAGGACCTCTAGCCCTCTCCGGCTGCGCGGCTCGCCCGGGCGAGGCCCCGGAGCCCTCCGGGACCTCGCGCCGCCGGTTCCGGTCTCAGACCACGGTTTTGAAGATCGATCCCGATCCACCAAGACTGGAGGACGAACTCAGACCGCGGCTGCGCCCCGGACCGATGGCCAGGGCCGCTTGGCCAATGGCCATCAGGTCGTTCTTCAGGCCAGCGCCGCGCAGGCGGCCGCCGTCATTCTTGTCGCCGCCCAACAGGGTGTTGACCAGGCTGGAGCCCTCGTCCTTTTTCATCAGGTTGGCGATGCCCAGGGCATTGGCCTCGGTCTGCCCCAGACCCGCGCTTTTGGCCTGTGCCAGGCCCAGATTGAGGGCGTTTTGCGCGCTGACTTTGGCGATGTTGGAGAAAGTGAAAGCCACGGGAACACCTCCTTAGCGGCGTCCTCCCTGGACAACTGCGAGCCTTCCTTGGGGATTATCGGTGGGTCTACTTTACCAACATAACATTTAATCCCCTCCAAGCCAAGGGATATCGCGCCGGGGGCGGCACTTTATCCCGCCAGGCCGGCCCAGAATGGCTTTCAAGATGTTGTTTGATGTGACTATCAAATAACAATATCTTGTTGTTTTATCCCGAGTGGGCCGCCCCTTGCCCGAGGGCTTGACATTCTCTGATTCCGGCGCAACAATTTTAGCAAACAAATGCCCCATGAAGGGGCAAGGAGGCAATCATGAAGATCCGGAAAATCGAGCGCACCCAGCGCGGGCTCTGCAAGTGCAAGAGCTCCTGCTAGCCTAGGCTAGCCTGGAGGGGGAGGCTCGAGCCTCCCCCTTTCGTTTTGCCTCGCGGGGGGTCCCATGCGCCACCTGATTTGTCCCCGCCTCTGTCGCTACTTCAAGCCCGACCGCCCCGAGCGGGATGGCTGCGGCGGACTGACCTGGCTGGTCGCCCATCCCAGCCTGGAAGCGGCGGTGGCCACCCTGGCTCCGGACCCCGGCGCGCCCCTCTACGGCCTGGCCGAGGACGACCACCGCCTGCTGCGGGTCTGCGCCGCCTGCCCCTACCGCCCGGACGGCTGCGACTTCCGCGACCCGTCCGTCCCTCGCGATCAATGCGCGCCCTGCGGCGGCCTGCGGGCGGTGGCCGGGCTGTTGGCCGCCGGCCATCATCTGGAGCTCTAGCCCTTGCCGGCCGACCCCGACCACTTCGTGCGCCTGGCCGATCACGTCTGCCTGCGCCGCTTGGAACAGCCCTGCCTGTATGACCGCCGGGCCGACGAACTCTACGAACTGAGCCCCGAGGCCTGGGAGGCCCTGGCCCGGTGCCGGGGGCAGATTAGTCTGGCCCAGGCCGGGTTGGACCCCGAGTTCCAGGCCTATTGTCTGGCCGAAGGGCTGCTGGAGCTCAGCCCCGAACCACGGCCGCACCCCCTGCCCCTGGGTCCCGGCCCGACTCCCTCCCTGCGCTACCTGGAGCTGCAGATCACCTGGCGCTGCAACCTGGCCTGCGCCCACTGTTATCTGGGACCGGCCCGGGGGGTGGACCTGCCGGTGCCGGTCATCGCGGCGACCCTGCGCGAATTCGAGGCCATGAATGGCCTGCGCCTTCTGATCAGCGGCGGCGAGCCTCTGCTGCACCCTCGATGGCCCCAGGTCAACGCCCTGCTCTCCGCCCTGCCGGTGCGGCGGGTGTTGCTGAGCAATGGCCTGCTTCTGGACGACCAGCGCCTGGCCGAGCTCCATTGCGACGAGGTGCAGATCAGTCTGGACGGGCTGGAGGACGGGCACCAGGCCCTGCGCGGCCCGGGCAGTTTTGCCCGGGCGGTGGAAGCCGCCCGCCGGGTGCGGGCGGCGGGCCTGGACCTGTCCATCGCCACCATGGTCCACGCCGCCAACCTCAATGAGTTCGATGGCCTGGCGGAACTGGTCCAGGAGTTGGGGGCACGGGAGTGGGGCATCGACGCCCCCTGTCCCGCCGGCCGCCTGGAGGCCGATCCCGCCCTGGTGGTCAGCCCGGCGCTGGCCGCCCAGTGCATGGCCCACGCCTTTGGCGGGGCCTATCACGGCAGCGGCCAGGGCCCCCAGGGCCAGGCCATGGCTTGCGGACTGCACCTGTGCACCGTGGCCGCCGACGGCCGGGTGGCCCAATGCGGTTTTTACCTGGACAGCCCCCTGGGACGGATCGAGGAGGGCCTCTGGACCTGCTGGCACCGGCGGACGCCCCGGGAGCTGGCGATGGTGGCGGGTTGTCGCAGTTGCCCGGTGGCCGTCGATTGCGGCGGGGGCTGCCGCTTCCGGGCCCCGGCTCCGGACCGGCCCGATCCGGTGATGTGCGCGCTCATGGAACAAACCCCCGATTGGGAGAATCAGGCATGCTGAAGGTGTACGACCTGGCGGGGCGCGCCCCGCGCGAGGGCGGCGAGACGGTTCTGGGGCTCAAGGACCTGGGCACCCACGCCTGCTATCTGCTCTACGGCATCTTGGCGCCGGGCGAGCCGGCCCGGGTGCTGCGTCCCGGGCCGGGCCACGAGGAGATCATCCTCTGCCTGTCCGGTTCCATGCGCCTGGAGGGCATGGGCCAAAGCCTGATTCTACAGGCCGGCCAGGCGGTGCATCTCAGGGCCGAAGACACCCTCGAGGCCACCTGCGCCGGCCCCCTGGAGACGCGTTACGCCGCCGCCGGCGGCCATTCCGGCGAGGAAAGTCACCACCACCATCATCACTAGCCGACACGGGATCGTCGACGTCGCGGTTGGCCCGCCAGCAGGCGCTGGGACTCCACCACCGCCTCGGCCGCCTGGTGCAGGGCATAGCCTTGGGCCTGGGCGGCCTCCTCCAGGCGGGCCAGGGCCCCGGCCTCGTCCACCTGGAGCTGGACCATGAGCAGGCCCTTGGCCCGCTCCAGGAGCTTACGCCGGCGCAGACCCTCGCGCAGGTCGGCCACCTCCGCGGCCAGGCGGCTTTCGCGTCCGAAGTTGCGGTGGGCCATCTCCAGCGCCAGCCCCAGCACCGCCGCCTCCACCGGGGCCATCAGGCAGGACCGCACTCCCGCCCGCTGGGCCCGCTCCAGAAAAGCGCGGTCGTCGCGCTCGGCCAGCAGCACCACCGGCAAGGGATGACACCGCAACATCGCCCGCGCGGCCTCGACGCCATCGCCCCCCGGCAGGTCGCTGGCCACCAGGGCCAGATCCGGGGCTTGGCGGGCGCACACCAGGCAAGCCTGCTGGCCGTCGGCCGCCACCCCGGCCAGGACGAAGCCCAGATTTTTCAGGTCGCGGGCCAGGGTCTGGGCCCGCTCCGGACGCGCCTCCACCACCAGCACCCCGAGGGCTCGGTCAGGCATCGCGATTGTGGGCATGCAAGGTCGCCGCCGGCACCCAGAGCCGCACCTCCAGGCCGGGAGCGGCGTTGACCAGCTCCAGGCGGCCGTGCAGGTCGATATCGGCCACGGCCTGGGCCAGATAGAGCCCGAAACGACGCCGCTGGGGGAGATCGAAATCCGGCGGCAACCCGGAGCCGTTGTCCGCCACCCACAACAACAGGCCATCGTCGTCCAACCGACCGCCCAGGGACAGGATCGCGGGGCCAACCTGGGGCCGGCCGTGAAGCACGGCGTTGCCGATGATCTCGTATAGCCACAGGGACAGGGGGGAGCAGAGACGCAGGCTCAAGGCCAACTCGGGGAGGTCGCGCTGGATCCGCAGTGGCAAAACACTGCGGCCCTGGCAGCGACGGACGATCTCGGCTGCCAGGCGGTCCAGGGTGGGCTGGGCCCCGGTCGCGTGAATCAGGGAGTAGGAGACCGCCAGGGCCCCCACCCGCCCCTCCATGGCCTCGGTCAACTCCTCCGGGGTGCGGGCGTAGGGACAGGCCATGGCCATCAGGTTGGCGATGGCTTGAAAGTCGTTCTTGGCCCGATGGCAGACGCCGCCGGCCAGGTCGCGATAGGGCTTGACGGACACGGCCGCGCCCTCGGCGCCGGTCCCCAGCCCCTCCCCTCGATCCCCCGCCATGGTCCCCCCCAGGCTTTTGGCTGCCGGGCCGGACGCGGATATGGGCCGCCGCCGGCCTCGACGATGGCGAAGAGGCCCCGCCTGGCGCGGGCGGGGCCGTTGGCCGGGCCCTAGACCGACTCGACGCTCTTGATTTCGGGCACCGCCTGCCTGACGACCTTCTCGATACCCATCTTCAGCGTCATCTGGCTCATGGGGCAGCCACCGCAGGCGCCCTTCAGGCGCACCTTGACCACGCCGTCGTCGCCGACATCCACCAGCTCGACGTCGCCGCCGTCGCGGTTCAGGGCGGGGCGAATCTTGTCCAGGGCCGCTTGCACTTTTTCCTTCAACTTACTAGCTCCTTTTCGGTGGGGCGTGGGTGGGGCCAATCTAGCACAGGCGGTTTCGCACCGCTAATTAATTCAGACTATTTCAGCCCACCGCCGGTCAGCCGCTCCAGGGCCTCAAGGTAGCGGGACCGGGTGCCCTCGATCACCTCCGCCGGCAGCCTGGGGGCCGGCGGCTGCTTGTTGAAGCCTATGCTCTCCAGGTAGTCGCGCACGTACTGCTTGTCGAAGCTGCGCTGGCCGCGTCCAGGCTCGTACTCGTCGGCCGGCCAGAAGCGGCTGGAGTCCGGGGTCAGGATCTCGTCGATCAGGATCAGCTCGCCGTCCTTGCGCCCGAACTCGAACTTGGTGTCGGCGATGATGATGCCGGCCCGAGCCGCGATGTCGCGCGCGCGGGCGTAGATGGCCAGGGCCCGGTCGGCCACCTGGCGGGCGATCTCCTGGCCCACGATCTTCTCGGCCTGGGCCAGGGAGATGTTCTCGTCGTGCTCGCCCAGCTCGGCCTTGGTGCTGGGGGTGAACAGGGGCTCGGGCAGACGGTCGCTCTCCCGCAGGCCGGCCGGGAGCCGGTAGCCGCAGACCGAGCCGGTCTTCTGGTAGTCGCTCCATCCGCTGCCGGCCAGGTAGCCGCGCACGATGGCCTCGATGGCCAGAGGCTGGCACTTCTTGACCAGCATCGAGCGCCCCTCCAACTGGTCCCGATAGGGTTGCAGGATTTTGGGGAAGTCCTTCATCTCCCAGGCCACCAGGTGGTTGGGGGTCAGGTCGGCCATCTGGCCAAACCAGAAGACGCTGATCTGGGTCAGCACCTTGCCCTTGTCCGGGATGGGGTCGGGCAGGATGACGTCGAAGGCGCTCAGGCGGTCGCTGGCCACGATCAGCAGATGCTCGCCCAGGTCGTAAATGTCGCGCACCTTGCCCCGGCCGAGGAGTTTCACGTCGGGAAGATTGGTTTGCAGTATCGCGCTCATGGTCTCTCTTCGCTCCTGTGGTGCGTCGTCCCTGGGCCCTTCCGGCCAGATTTTCGCCGGGGGTGGTTGACGCGGGGTTTGTGGCGAGACTATGCTCTCATAATCCTGTGCGAAAAGCCGTCCGGCGTCAATGCCGGCGCGGCGGGGAGGCCCGCGGGTCGCTCAGGTCATCGGCAGACACCTTCACCGCGCCGAACTTGCCCGCGGCCGGGTCTCCGGGCCGCCGGGGGGTGTTTGCCCCCGGCTTCACCGGTCAAGCCTAGCATAAAGAATCAGAGGGAGAAACAGATGCTGCAGAAAATCACGGTTATCGGCGGCGGCAATGTCGGCGCCACCTGCGCCCAGCGCGCGGCCGAAAAAGAGCTGGCGGATGTCGTCCTGGTGGACGTGGTGGAGGGCATGCCCCAGGGCAAGGGGTTGGACCTGTGCGAGGCCGCGCCAATCGAGAAGCACGACGCCCGGGTGGTGGGCTCCAACGACTACAAGGCCACCGCGGGCAGCGACGTTATCATCGTCACCGCCGGCATCGCCAGAAAGCCCGGCATGAGCCGCGACGACCTGATCAAGACCAACGCCGGCATCGTGGACACCGTGGTCAAGGCCGCCGCCCAGGAAAGCCCCAACGCGGTCTTCATAATCGTCAGCAATCCCCTGGACGCCATGTGCCACGTGGCCTTGAAGGCCTGCGGCTTCCCCCCCCAGCGGGTGATCGGCATGGCCGGGGTGCTGGACTCGGCCCGCTTCCGCTACTTCATCGCCGAGGCCCTGGACGTCAGCGTCGAGAACTGCCACGCCTTCGTGCTGGGCGGCCACGGCGATACCATGGTGCCCCTGCCCCGGCTGTCCAACGTCAGCGGCGTGCCCCTGCCCGAGCTCTTGCCGGCCGACAAGATCGCCCAGCTCTGCCAGCGCACCGCCCAGGGCGGGGCCGAGATCGTCAGCCTGCTGAAGACCGGCAGCGCCTTCTACGCCCCGGCCTCGGCCGCGGTGGAGATGGCCGAGGCGGTGCTCAAGGACAAGAAGAAGGTCCTGCCCTGCGCGGCCTACCTCACCGGCCAATACGGCTACCACGACCTGTTCATCGGCGTGCCGGTGAAGCTGGGCCAGGGCGGAGTGCTGGACGTGCTGGAGATCAAGCTGACCGCCGAGGAGAAGGCGGCCCTGGACAAGAGCGCCGACGCGGTGCGGGGCCTGGTGAAGATCCTGGGCGAGCTGGGCTTCTAGCCGGCCGACATCCCGAAAACAGCGACGAGGCCCGCGACCGACATGGCCGCGGGCCTCGCCATTCGCCGGATGAGAGGACCGGACTCGGCCCCCTAGCGGATCACGCTGCGGGGGGGGTGATACCCGCCGGGCACCGCCTGGCAGGGGGCCACCAGGCAGCGGGGGCCCAGGATGGTGCCGGGGTTGGTGACCGAGTTGCAGCCGGTTTCGCAACCATCGCCCATGATGGCCCCGAACTTGCGGCGTTCGATGCTGTGCACGGTCTCGCCCAGCTTGACCCGGAAGGGCCGGTCCACGATCTTGAGGTTGGCCAGCTTGGTGCCCGCCCCCAGGTTGACCTCGCGGCCCAGGATGGAGTCGCCCAGATAGGCGAAGTGCCCGGCCTTGGCACCGTCCAGCATGGCCGAGTTCTTGATCTCGGTGGTGTGGCCCACCACGCACCCCGCGCCGATCAGGCAGCCGCCCCGCAGATAGGCCCCCTGGCGCACCTCGCTGTTGGGTCCGATGAAGCTGGGTCCCTTGATCAGGGCCCCGGGCTCGATCACCGCCCCGGGCGCGATGTGGATCAGCTCGTCCATCAGGGCCGCGCCGGCGTGGATCACGCTGACCTTGCCCACCTCGCGGCCCTGGAGCCGCACCCGGAGCTTGCCCTTGGTGGGGTCGCCACCCAGCAGCTCGAAGCCGTCCTCGTAGATGCGGCCGTCCACGATGACCACGGTTCGGGGCAGCACCTCGCCGTGGCCGCGCAGGGGGCCGGCGTTGGGGCCGGCCTCCTCCACCACCTGGCGGGTGTAGGCCTCGATCTTGCCCAGGGCCTCCCAAACGAACTCCAGGCCCGCGAACAGGCCGGCGTGGGTGAGTCCCTCCAGGTTGAACAGATCCTTGGGCGCCAGCATGGGTCCCTCCCGCCCGGCGGCCGGCCGGCCTACCAGTAGCGCCGCACCGGGATGCCGGCCCGGTGCAGGTGGTCCTTGATCTGGGCCACGGTGTAGTGGCCGTAGTGAGTCATGGAGGCGATCAGGGCCGCGTCGGCCTGGCCCTGGGTGAGGACCTCCACCAGGTGCCGAGGCTCGCCGGCCCCGCCGCTGGCGATGACCGGAATGCTGACGTTGCTGCTGATCAGCCGGGTCAGGGTCAGCTCGTAGCCGGTCTGGGTGCCGTCGGCGTCGATGCTGTTCAGGCAGATCTCGCCCGCGCCAAGGTCCTGGGCCTGTTTGGCCCAGGCCAGGGCGTCGATGCCCATGCGCTTGCGGCCGCCGTGGATGACCATTTCGTAGCCGCTGGGGATCTGGGGGGTGGCCTCCACCTTCAGCACGTCCATGCCCAGCACGATGCACTGGCTGCCGAACTGGCGCGCGCCCTCGGCGATGATCCGGGGGTTGGTCACCGCCGCCGAGTTCACGCTGACCTTTTCCGCCCCGGCCGCCAGGCAGTCGTACATGTCGGCCACGCCGCGGATGCCGCCGCCCACCGAGAAGGGCATGAAGATGGTGGCCGCCACCCGGCGCACGACGTCGATCATGATGTTGCGGGCGTCGCTGCTGGCGGTGATGTCGTAAAAGACCAGCTCGTCCGCGCCCTGCTCGTAGTAGAAGGCGGCCATCTCCACCGGGTCGCCGATGTCCACGTTGCCCTTGAACTTGATCCCCTTGGTCAGCCTTCCGTCGCGCACGTCCAAGCAGGGAATGATGCGCTTAGAGAGCATCGGCCCCCTCCTTTCCGTCCCAGGCCAGGAAGTTGCCCAAAATGGTCAAGCCCGGACGGCCCGACTTCTCGGGATGGAACTGCACCGCCACCAGGTTCTCGCGGGCCACGGCGGCGGCGAAGCGCAGGCCGTACTCGGTCCAGCCCACCACGTCCTCGGCCCGGGCCGGCGCGGGGTGGTAGGAGTGCACGAAGTAGAACTCGGCCTCGGGCGGCAGGCCGGCGAAGACCGGGTGGGGCCGGGTCCAGGCCACCTGGTTCCAGCCCATGTGGGGCACCTTCAGGGGGTGGCCGGCGGCGTCGCGGTGGTCGAGCGGGAAGCGCACCGTCTGGCCGGGCAGGATGCCCAGGCAGGTGGCGGCGTCCTCCTGGCTGCTCTCGAAGATGATCTGGGTGCCCAGGCAGATGCCCAGCACCGGCTTGCCCTGGTCCAGAGCCTGCTTGAGCGCGCGGTCCAGGCCCAGGCGCTTCAGGCTGGCCATGGCCGCGCCGGCCGCGCCCACGCCGGGAAAGATCACCCGCTCGGCGCCGGCGATGAACTCCAGGTCGTTGCTGATCCGGCAGGGCGCCCCCAGGTGGTCCAGCGCCCGTTTGACGCTGGTGAGGTTGCCGGCCTCGTAGTCGATGATGGCGATCACTGCTAAAGCTCCTCCCGCCCCGGTCCGCCGATCCTTGCGGCCTTTTAGGAGGGGATGCGGGGTTACCCCTTGGCTGGCGCCAAGACGGTTCCCCCGCTTTACTTCCTAGTACTGATAGAAGCCCCGGCCGGATTTGCGGCCCAGCCAGCCCTGGTCCACGTACTTGCGCAGCAGGGGGCAGGGGCGGTACTTGCTGTCGCCCAGGCCCTGGTGCAACACCTCCAGGATGGCCAGGCAGGTGTCCAAACCGATGAGGTCGGCCAGGGCCAGGGGGCCCATGGGATGGTTCATGCCCAGCTTCATCACCTGGTCAACGTCCGCCGGCTGGCCCACGCCCTCCATCACGCAGTACACCGCCTCGTTGATCATGGGCAGCAGGATGCGGTTGGCGATGAAGCCCGGGTAGTCGTTGGCCGGCACCGGGGTCTTGCCCATCTTCACGGCCAGGTCCAGGGTGAGCTGGTGGCAGGCGTCGCTGGTGGCCAGGCCGCGGATGACCTCCACCAGGGCCATCATCGGCACCGGGTTCATGAAGTGCATGCCGATGACCAGCTCGGGGCGGCTGGTGGCGCCGGCGATCTTGGTGATGCTGATGCTGCTGGTGTTGGAGGAGAGCACCACCCCGGGCCTGCAGATGGCGTCCAGCTTGCGGAAGATTTCGAGCTTGAGCGCCACGTTCTCGGTGGCGGCCTCGACCACGAAGTCGGCCCCGGCCATGTCCTCCAGGCGGGTGCTGGTCTTGATCCGGCCCAGGATGGCCTTCTGATCCTCGACGCTTAGCTTTTCTTTCTTGACCAGGCGGCCCAGGCTGGTGTCGATGGTTTTTACGCCCCGGGCCACGAACTCGTCCTTGATGTCGTTCATGATCACGTCGAAGCCGGCCGCGGCCGCCACCTGGGCGATGCCACTGCCCATCTGTCCGGCGCCGATCACGCCGATGGTCCTAACTTCCATGCCGTCTCTCCTTGTGTCGCGGGCTTCATGGTTGGCGATTATTTGCAGTCCGGATCATTTTCCATGCTGGCCAGGTAGCAGGACGCCTCGTTGAGGGCGGGATTGATGTCCAGGGCCCGCTGGATGGCCGCCTTGCCCTTTTCCTTCTGGCCGCCTTCAAAAAGCGCGCGGCCCAGGTTGAACCAGAGGTTCTCGTCTCCCGGAGCCAGGTTGATGGCCCGGGTGTAGTGGCGCACCGCCTCGGCGTAAAGGCCCATCCGGCGCAGCTGGATGCCGAACTCGTTGAAGATGTGCTTGTTCTCCGGCTCCAGCACCGCCTCGATGGTGCCCAGCTTCTTGAAGACCGCCGCCGCCTTCTCGGTCTCGCCCAGGGCCAGGTAGGTCTTGCCCAAGCCGAAGTTGGCCCGCACGTTCTCCTCGTGCAGTTTGACCGCCTTGCTGAACTCGAACTCGGCCGAGAGGAACTCGTTGTCGGCCAGATGGCGCTCGGCCCGGGCGGCCAGGCGATCGGCCTGACGTTGCTGGATGCTGATATTCTTGGGCACGAAATCCGGCAGATGGCGAAAGCGCTTGGCGAACTCCTCCAGGGGCACCAGGTCGATGAAGCCGGAGCGCTCCTCGTTGATGTCCAGCAACTCCATCTTGACCTGGTCGTCCTCCTGCCCCACCAGCAGCCAGTAGTTCTCCATCTTGGCGTCCTTGGCGGTATCGCCGGTGCCGACCTTGCTGGAGATGCTCTCCAAATAGTATCCGGGCAGGACCTTGGGATTTTCGGACATAGCCATGCTTCCTTCAGGCGAAATCGCCCCGCCACCAGGCCCGAAAATAGTTCACCAGGGCGATGAACCCCAGGCCCAGCGCGCCCCAGATCCCGGCCGCGCCCACCAGCCGCAGCCAAGTCCACTCCGCCCAGGCGGCGATGACGGTCAGCCCCATGCCCCAGGCGAAGAAGGCGGTCTTGAGTTTTCCCCAGCGGTTGGTCTGCACCCAGGGCGCCGGCCAGAGAGGCTGGCCGCGTCGCAGACGTCCGATGACGATCAACAGCGGGATGGCCACCACGTGCAGGTCCATGGCCACCACCAACGCCAACACCCGCCAATCGAACAGCCCGCGCCACCACAAGGTCAGGATCAAGGCCAGAGCGTAGATTTTGTCGGCCAACGGGTCCAAGAAAGCCCCCAGCTTGGAAACCAGGCCCCGCTGGCGGGCCACCATGCCGTCCAGGTTGTCGCTGATGCCGGCGCTGAAGCCCACGATGATCAGCCAACCCAGGCCCACCGAGGGGGTGAAGGTCATCCAGATCAAAGCCAGAGAGCCCAGGATGCGGCAGACAGTGAGGTGGTTGGGGGTGATCCAGCGTGGCACCAGGCTCACCACCGCGGCCTGAAAACCACCCCGACGGGGGCCGCCCCCCCTTTCGCCGATCGCGTCTTGTGCCTGCGTCATGAGAAACGGCCCCCGCGCGCCCTGCCCGGCGCTCGCGCCGGCCTGGACCAGGCTTCCAGCCCAGGGCCTTGTTCTGGCAGACGATTTTATCCCACGCCCTCGCCAGCGGCAAGAACCAAAGCTCGCCTCCGGCCTCGATCTAAGCCGGCGGCCGCCCCTGACGTGCCAGGTGCAGGGAAAGCACCATCAGGGCGGCTGGGGTGACGCCGCTGATGCGTCCGGCCTGGCCCAGGCTGGTCGGACGGACCCGGTTCAGCTTTTCCTGTACCTCCCGACTCAATCCCGGCAGGCCGGAGAACGAAAACTCCGGCGGGATGCGGGTGGCCTCCAGGGTTCGAAAACGGGCCACCTGCTCCCGCTCGCGCTGTTCATAACCGGCGTAGCGGGCCCGAATCTCCAGTTGCTCCACCACCGCCGCCGGCAGCCGGTCCAGCCCCTCCAAAGCCGGGTCCAGGCCAACCAGGGCTTTAAGGTCCAAACCCGGCCGGCGCAGCAACTCGGAGGCCCTTTGCGGGCCGCGCAGGGGCGCCAGCCCCAACTCGACCAGGCGCTGGTTCAGCCCGGGAGTGGGGTTGAGTCTGACCCCCTCCAGGCGCTCCCAGGCCCGGTCCATGGCCGCGCGCTTGGCGCAAAACACCCGCCAGCGCTGGTCGTCCACCAGGCCCAGCTCGCGGCCGATGGGGGTCAGGCGCAGATCGGCGTTGTCCTCGCGCAGGGTCAGACGGAACTCGGCCCGGCTGGTGAACATGCGGTAGGGTTCGGCGGTGCCCTTGGTCACCAGGTCGTCGATCAGCACCCCGATATAGGCCCGTCCGCGATCCAGGATCAAGGGCTCCCGGCCTTGGCTGGCCAGGGCGGCGTTGATCCCGGCCATTAGCCCCTGGGCCGCCGCCTCCTCGTAGCCGCTGGTGCCGTTGACCTGGCCGGCCAGGTAGAGCCCGGCCAGACGCTTGGATTGCAGATCCGGCGTCAGGTCCTGGGGGTCGCTCATGTCGTATTCGATGGCGTAGCCGGGGCGTACCAGATGGGCCCGCTGGCAGCCCGGCAGGCTGCGCACCAGCTCGACCTGGGCCGCCAGGGGCAGGCTGGTGGGGATGCCGTTGGGGTAGATGAGCTGATTGTTCAGCCCCTGGGGCTCCAGGAAAACCTGGTGGCTCTCCCGCTCCGGGAAGCGCACCACCTTGTCCTCGATGGAGGGACAGTAGCGCGCGCCCACCCCGGTGATGACCCCGGCGTACATCGGCGCCTGATCCAGGTTGGCCCGGATCACGGCGTGGCTCCGGGCGGTGGTGCGGGTGATCCAGCAGCCCACCTGGGGCAAGGACGGCGCGTCGCTCAGGAAACTGAACAGGCGGGGGGCCGGGTCGCCTAGTTGCAGGGGCAGACCCTCCAGGTCCAGGCTGCGGCGGTCCAAACGGGGGCAGGTGCCGGTCTTGAGCCGACGCAGGCTGAAGCCCAGGGCCTGGAGCTGCTGCGAGAGGGCGTTGCTGGGCGGGTCGCCCAGGCGGCCGGCCGGCCGCTGGCGCAGGCCCACGTGCACCACCCCGCGCAGGAAGGTGCCGGCGGTGATGACCACGGTTTGAGAGCGGATCGCATGGCCCAGATGAGTGATCACGCCGGCCACGCGGCCATGGTCGATCAGCAGTTCGTTGGCCTCGGCCTCCAACAGCCACAGCCCGGGCTGCTCCATCAGCACCCGGCGCATGCGGCGGGGATAGAGGTCCATGTCCACCTGGGCCCGGCTGGACCAGACCGCCGGTCCCTTGCCTTGGTTCAGCAGCCGGAACTGGATGCCGGCCGCGTCGGTGTTGCGGGCCATCTCCCCGCCCAGGGCGTCGATCTCGCGCACCAGGTGGCCCTTGGCCAGGCCGCCCACCGCCGGGTTGCAGGAGAGCGCGGCGATGTGCTCCAGGTTCAGGGTGACGAGCAGGGTGGGAGCGCCCAGGCGGGCGGCGGCCAGGGCCGCCTCGCAGCCGGCATGGCCGGCCCCCACCACGATCACCGCGAAGCTGTCCGGTGGCGGGTTCAACTCAGGCCCAGGTAGGGGTGGCCGCTGACGGCCGCCGATAGAGTCTGGCCGGGGCGTTGACCGGCCGCGCCCACCACCTCGCCCAGGCAAAGCCGGTGGTCGCCGGGTTGACTCACCTCGCGGACTCGGCAGACAACCGCCCCCAGGCCCCCGGCCAGCACCGGCAAGCCCAGGGGGCCGGTGATCAGCTCCACCCCGGAGAAGCGCTGGTCCGCCGGACGGGCCAGGCTGGCCAGGAGGGCGCGGTCGACGGCGGGCAGCAGGTTGAGGGCCAAGCCCGCGCCCGGGACCAGGGCCGGGGCCAGAGAGCGGTTGTGGCGCACCGCCACCAGGATCAGGGGCGGTTCGCCCGAGACCTGGCTGACCCAGGAGACCAAGAGGCCCTGGGGCGCGGCCGGGGAGCCCACGGTGAGGAAATACAGGCCATAGCTCAGGCGACCCAGGACCTGGCGGATGGGGTCGTCGATCGGGTTTGGCGACGGCATTGGCTCACCCCTCCTTGCATCATCGCCGGTGCGAGGGCGCGCCCCGGCGGCGCCGGCAAGGCTAACACCTCCGGCCGCGCCGGGCAAGCCAGGCTCAGGGCGCCGCGGCCTTGGCCGGAAAAAGCCCCAGCGCTCCGCGCAGGCGCAGCCAGGTCAGACCCACATACTCATAGGACGCGGCCTCGCTGCCGGCCAGGGCGGCGGCGGTGGGCATCACCAGCTCGTAGTTCCATTCCAGCTTCCGGGCCTGGAAGTCCGCCGGGGCCGGCTGAGGATGGGCGCCATGGGCCCGGAACATGATCAACGCGCGCGGCAGGTGGGCGGCCGAGGTGACCAGGGCGAAGGGTTCGCGCCCCAGGCGCGCGGCCAGGATCCGGGCCTGGTCCTCGGTGTCCCAGGAGGCGGTCTCCAGGACCAGGGCCTCCTCCGGCGCGCCCAGATCCCGCGCCAGCGCCGCCATGGCCTCCGCCTCGGGCTGGCCGGGCGGGTAGGCGCCGCCGGAGAGGATCAGGGTGGAGCCGGGCAGGGCCCGCCACAGGCGCAGGCCCTCCAGCAGGCGCTTCAGGGTGTGCCGGCCCAGACGGTCGCCGGGGGTCAGATCGCCGGGGTTCACACCGCCGGCCAGGACCACCACCCACCGCACCCCCAAGGCGGCCAGACGGGCCGGGTCGGCGTAGTCGCCGGCCTGGGCCTCCAGGGAGGCCACCAACCAATGGCTTACCAGGGGGCTGGCCAGGAGAAAAAGCAGCAAGCCGGCCAGGGCCAGCAACCAGCCCCCGGAACGGCTGCGGGGCCGCAGCCAGCGCAGGAGCCCCCCGGCCAGTCCCAGGCCCAGGATCAGGCCCACCGGAAACACCAACCGGCTGACGAGCTTCTTGGCGACGAACCACAATCCATCCAACGGCGCCCCTCCAGATCCGGGAAGGCGGGCGATGATCCTGGGCGATCAATCCAGGGTCGACAAGCGCAGCGCGGAAGCTGGCCAACGCGCGCGGCGCCTGAATCGCGGCAGCCTAGCCGGCGGTCAGGGTGGCCATCAATTCGCGCGCCTCCTCGAAGTCCGGTTTGAGCTTGAGGGACCGGTGCAAGCCGGCAAGGGCCGCCTTGCGGTCGCCGGCATCAAGGTAGGCCCGGGCCAGATTGAAATGCAACACCTCGTTGTCTGGGGCAATGGACAAGGCGCGACGGTAGTTCTCCACCGCCTCCCGAAACTTGCCCTGCTTGCGGAAGGCGATGCCCAGGCGGTTGAACAGGTGGAGGTCCTGGGGATTGACCTCCAAGGCCTGGCGGAAGGCGTCCTCGGCCTCGTCGTTGAGGCCCATGGCCAGCATGGCCTCGCCCACCCGGCGGGCCACTTCAGAAGATTGTTCCCGGGCCACTTTCATCACGCTCTTCAAGACCTTGACCGCCTCGTCGTTCTGACCGTTGGCCATCAGGGCCTGGGCGAGTTGGAAATGGCGCTCCACGTTCTTGGGGCTGATGGCGGTGGCCTGCCTGAGGTGCCGGGCGGCCTCGTCCTTGCGATCCAGGCGCTGGTAGAGCCGGGCCAGGGCCTCATGGGCGCGCAAGAACTTGGGCTGGATCTTGACGGCGCCCTGATAGCACTCCAGGGCTCGCTTGTGCTCGTCCTGGGCCTCGAAGACCTGGCCCAGCGCCAGGAGGGTGCGGGGACTCTTGGGGTTGATCTTCAGCGCCTCCTGGTATTCGGCCAGGGCCTGATCCAAATTTCCGGCCCGCATATGGGCCTGGCCCAGGTCCAGGTGGGTGTCGATGGGCGAGAGCGAGCGTCGCTTTTCCAGGGCCTCGTTGATCTTTTCCTCGAGAGTGCTCAGGGTGAAGGGCTTGAGTAGGTAGGCGTCCACCTCGTACTCGCCAGCCTCGGCCACGACGGCCTCGTTCATTTCGCCGGTGATCATGATGAAGGGCATGCCGCGCAACTGCTCGTCATCACGTAGGAACTTCAGGACTTCCACCCCGTTCAGACGTGGCATCCGCCAATCGCTGAGCACCATGTCCACGTCCTGATAGCGCAGCTTCTCTATGGCTGAATCGCCGTCGTCCGCCTCCAGGAAGTTTTGGTAGCCGATCCGCCGCAACATCTCCTTGATGGTCCAGCGCATGCGCTGCTGATCATCGACGATCAAAATGTTCAGGCTCTTGTCCGGCATTGGCATCGTTCGCGCGCCCTTCCGGCAATCAAGCCCGCCGACCGCGGACGATCGCCCCATGTTGATAGCGTAACAAAACCATCCCGCCCTGTCGATTCAGTGGCGACGCCTGGCCAAGCATTCCTGGACCGGGGGTTGGTTGTGGCTCTATCATAATGCAAGAGGGGGCGAGCCCCGCAGGAAGACCCTGGCCCAAGTTAACCGGGAGGCGATCATGAACGTCAAGGTTCAAGTCATTTTCTACAGCATGTTCGGCCATATCCACAAGATGGCCGTGGCGGTGGCAGAAGGTGTCGACCAGGTGGACGGGGCGATCCCGGAGTTGTATCAGGTGGCGGAGCTGGTGCCCGAGGCGGCCTTGGAGCGCACCGGCGCCAAAGCCCTGCGCCAGGCCTTCGCCGGGGTGCCGCTGGCCGATCCCAGCCGGTTGCCGGAGGCCGACGCGGTGATCTTTGGCACCCCTACCCGCTTTGGCATGATGTGCGCCCAGATGCGCAACTTCCTGGACCAGACCGGCGCGATCTGGGCTTCGGGGGGCCTGATCGGCAAGGTGGGCAGCGTCTTCACCTCCACCGCCACCCAGCACGGCGGTCAGGAGACCACCCTGGTCAGTTTCCACACCACCCTGCTCCACCACGGCATGATCGTGGTGGGGGTGCCCTTCAGCAATCCCTTGCTCAGCGCCCAGGGCGAGATGACCGGCGGCACGCCCTATGGCGCCAGCACTATCGCCGGCGCCGACGGTTCGCGTCAACCGACCTCGGCGGAACTGGACCTGGCCCGGATTCAGGGACGGCGGGTGGCGGAGATTGCCCTGGCCTTGAAGCGTGGGCAGGCTTGAAACCTGTCGCCAGGGGCGCCAAAGGAGAGGGCCGGGGTCGCAAGACCCCGGCCCTTCCTGGGTGATTTTAGGCTAGGCGACTAGAACACGAAGCGGAACTGGAGGCCCAGCATCCACTCGTTGCCCTGGTCGGAGTTGGTGACGACCGAGTCGCCGTAGTTGAAGTAGTTGAACTCGGGGTGAATCGAGAAGTTCTTGGTGACGGTGTAGGGGAAGGCCACGAACATGCCCTGACGGGTGT
>JAIWNN010000001.1 GCA_020216805.1 Desulfarculus sp.
GTATACTCTAGGACCTCCCCCAACGGAGCGCGAGACGATGATCGACCTCAACTGCGACATGGGCGAAAGCTTCGGCAACTACAACCTGGGCTGCGACGCCGAGGTGATCCGCCACATCACCAGCGCCAACGTGGCCTGCGGCTTCCACGCCTCCGACCCGCTGGTCATGGAGCGCACCGTGATCCTGGCCCGGGAGCATGGCGTCGGCGTGGGGGCCCATCCCGGCTACCCGGACCTGCGCGGCTTCGGCCGCCGACGGATGGAATGCTCGGCCGACGAACTGCGCACCGACCTGCTCTATCAGGTGGGGGCCCTGGCCGCCATCGCCCGGGCCAACGGCTCCGCCCTCCAGCACGTCAAACCCCACGGCGCGCTCTACAACACCGCCGCCGGCGACCAAACCGTAGCCACCGCTCTCTGCCAGGCCCTGGCCGCCTACGCCCCGGACCTGGTGCTGGTCACCCTGGCCGGACCCGGGGGCGAGGTCATCCGTCGGGCCGCCGCCCAGGCCGGCCTGACCCGCGTCGCCCGCGAGGCCTTCGCCGACCGGGCCTACACCCCCGAGGGCCGTCTGGTGGCCCGCAACCTGCCCGGAGCGGTGATCCACGACCCCGGGCTGGTGGCCGCCCGCTGCCTGCGCATGGCCCAAGAAGGCGTGGTCGAGGCGGTGGACGGCAGCCTGGTCCGGCTCGATCCCCACACCATCTGCGTCCACGGCGACAACCCCAGCGCCGTGGATCTGGTGCGTTCCATCCGCCAAATCATGGAGGCCAACGGAGTTGCCGTGCGCCCCATGGGCGAGTTTGTTTAGGGAAGAAAGATGTGGGGGAACCCCTTTTCTTTGGAAGCCCAAAGAAAAGGGGTTCCGTCACCCCAGCCAGCTCTGCTGGCTGGGGGCCCGCCCCACACCCCCTTCCCAAAAGAAAAGCCAAGGGTTTGGGAAGAGACCATCCTATCCCCGTCTGCTCGTCGTCTTCGGAAATGATTTTTTGACCGCGCATCGGAAAGATCGGGCATGAGTGAGCATTATCCCTATTTCGCCGCCCAGGGTGATTCCGCCCTCTTGCTGCACCTCGGCCAGGGCATCGACCTGGAGCTCAACCGCCGCCTGCGGGCCTTTTCGCGGGAGTTGGGCGCTGACCCCTTGCCCGGCCAGGTGGCGGTTATGGCCGCCTACGCCTGCCTGCTGGTGCAGTTCGACCCCCTGCTCACCGACCACCTGGAGGTGGAGACGCTCCTGCGCGAGCGCCTGGCCGGCATGCGGCCCAGCCAGGGCGAGGTCAGCCGCCGGGTGGAGGTGCCGGTGGTCTACGGCGGCGAGCATGGCCCGGACCTGGCGGAGGTGGCCCGGCGCGCCGGAATCAGCACGGAGGAGGTGATCGCCCGCCACTCCGGCCGGGACCATTGCTGCTACTTGGTGGGTTTCACCCCCGGCTTCCCCTTCCTGGGCGGACTCGATGAAAGGCTGGTCACCCCCCGCCTGGACACCCCCCGCGCCGACCTGCCCCCGGGCGCGGTGGGCATCGGCGGCGAGCAGACCGGCCTCTATCCCCTGGGCGGGCCCGGCGGCTGGCGCATCTTGGGCCGCTCCCCGCTGATGATCTACGACCCCGGACGCGATCCCCTGACCCTGATCCAGGCCGGCGATCTGGTGCGTTTCAAACCGGTGGCCGAAGCCGAGTTCCCCGCTCTGCCGGCGAGCGACCTCACCTGGCAGGAACAAGGCCGGCCGGTGCTGGAGGTGTTGCGGACCAGCGGCCTGGTTACCATCCAGGACCAGGGGCGGCGCGGCAGCCTGGAGGCCGGGGTGCCGGTCTCCGGGGCCCTGGACCAGGCCAGCCTGGCCCTGGCCAACGCCCTGGTGGGCAACCCGCCCGAGGCCGCCGCCCTGGAGCTGACCCTGGTCGGCCCCCGCCTCAGGGCTCTGGACCGGGTGACCATCGCCCTGGCCGGAGCGGACCTCTCCCCCCGCCTGGACGGCCGGCCGGCCCCGCTCTGGACCAGCCTGACCCTGGAGCCGGGCCAGGTGCTGGAATTCGGCGGGCCCAAGGGCGGAGCGCGGGCCATCCTGGCCGTGGCCGGCGGCCTGGCCAACCAGCCCCTGCTGGGCAGCCGCTCGGCCTATCCCCTGGGCCGCCTGGGCCGGCCCCTGGCCAAGGGCGACATCCTGCGCGCCCTGCCCGGACCCGCGCCGCGCCCGGCCAGTCTGCCCCCCGAGCTGCGCCCACAGCCGGAGGCCAGCCTGACCCTGCGGGCGGTGCCCGGCCCCAACCACGACTTTTTCACCGCCGCCGGCCAGGAAACCTTGTTCAACGCCGTATTCAGCGTCAGTCAGCGGGCCGACCGCCGGGGGGTGCGCCTGGAGGGGCCACCGGTGGAACTGGACCCCCGCCGTCCCAGCTCGATCATCTCCGAGCCCAACACCCCGGGCATCGTGCAGGTTCCGCCCGACGGCGCGCCGATGATCCTGCTGCGGGAACAGACCGTGGGCGGCTACGCCAAGGCCGCCACCGTCATCGGCCCGGACCTGAACCGCCTGGCCTGGGCCCTGCCCGGCCAGAACGTGCGTTTCGCCCCGGTCAGCCCGGCCGAGGCGGTGGCCATCGCCCGGGACGAAGCCCGGCGCCAACGCCGGCTGCGCCAAAGCCTGGCCGGCTGAAGCATCCCCGTCCCTCCGGCGCCGCCATCCCCGCCCGGCCTTGTCCCGGGTCGGGGTTTTTGCTTAACTACAGGAGACAAGATTGGCGAAGAAATGTAACCTGCTTGTTACGCAGGTTTTCAGCCGGCGGGTTAATTCTGGGTGGATGCTTGACGGCGGCAGGCCACGCCCCGCCGGACCTTAAGGATGGCTAATGCAAGCGACCAAGGATGAACCGACCTCGGCGCTCCCGGCCCCCGGCCTGGAATGCCAACCCCTGGACCTGGGCGCGATCACGCCCGAACTGACGGAGTGGGACCAGCGCGCCTATCGCCGCATCACCTCCACCCAGCTCAGCCCCGAGCAGACCGTACGCATCGTCACCCCCGACCAGACCTATCCCCGCCAGGAGGCGGTGCTGGCCATCCACTGGCACCCGGAATGGATTCCCATCGAGCTGACCATGGCCCGGGTGGGGGCCATGTTCCCCAACGCCTCCGACCGCCTGATCATCCCCACCCAGCACAACCAGCTCATGACCCTGGACGGCTACGCCGGAGTGGAGGTGGACTGCTACTCCTCGGGCTTCAACCGCAAGGTGCAACTGTTGCTGCACTTTAAGGCCGACAAGGTGGCCGGGGCCGAGGTGCTCAAATCCATGCTGCTGCACACCTTCAGATACCGCAGCGGTCAACTGTTCGAGTTCATGGCCAGCATCACCGACCCCGCCCTGGAGGACCGCCTGCAACAGGCCGCGGCCGAGACCGGGGCTAGCCAGGATCTGGTGGACTTCACCCGCCTGCACACCGCCAAGCTCCAGAAGCTGGTGGAGGCCAACGAGTCCACCACCCCACCGGAGATGATCAAGAACAAACTGCTGGCCGAATACTTCGACGCCCTGCGCGAACACCACCCGGCCCGGGTCATCAACCGGGCCCAAATGCTGCTCAAGGCGGTCAAGCAAATCGTCAAGCGCAACTTCTCTCTGGCCTACTTCTACCGCGCCAGCGAGGTGATCGAGGAGGTCCGCGCGGTGGGCGGCGGCATCGTCATCCCCCACCCGGAGCAGTTCTGGCCCATCCTGCTGGCCGACTACGACGTGGACGGCTACGAGGTCTGGAACCCCCAATCGCGCGAGTACACCGAGTTCCTGATCAAGGTCGTCAACCGCGAGAACAAGGTGATCCGCCCCGACCGGCGCAAGCTTTTGCTGTGCATGGGCGATGACACCCACATGAGCGAAAAGGCCAAGGACCCCGCCCTGCAGGACCGGGCCAAGGCCAGCCGCGAGGTGGGCTTGCAGCCGGTCTGGGACGAGGTTCCCATCCGCAAGACCCTGATGCTGGCCGGCGTGAGCCGCTCCAGCGTCATCGAGGAATACAAGGCCCGCCTGGCCTGAACGCCAGCGGCCCCCCATGTCGGTCAGGAGAGGGATCATGAGCTCCAGTGGCGACAGCTTCAAGCACGAGTCCCTGCAGGATTGCGAATCCATCACCAAGTACATCGACGCCCTGAGCGAGGGCTTCACCCAGGGCGCGCTCTTGTTCATGAGCGACGGCCAGCGGGTGGTGCTCAAACCCCAGGGCCTGATCAAGCTGGAGGTGGAGGCCAAACGCAAGGAGCGACAGATTCGCCTGGCGCTCAAGTTCCGCTGGACCGAGGAGGAGATGGGCTCCGGCGACCTGGCCATGAAGCCCCTGGTGATCAGCAGCGGCGATCAGGAGTGAGGCGACAGCCACGATGCGCATGCCCGCCGGACTAGAGGAAAATTTCCGCTTCTTGGTGCTCGAGGTCCACAAACAGGTGGAGGAGACGCTCAATTTCCTGTCCTCTCCCAGCCAGCGCCTTTTGGAGCGCATCAACGGCCGCGACGATTACGTGGACAACCTCAAGAGCCTGATCGAGGAGAAGTCCTTCGCCTTCCTCACCAACACCGTCACCGACCGACGCACCTCCAACCTGCTGCGCTCCATCAACACCATCGCCAGCAACCTGGAGCGCATCGCCGATTTCGCGGTGAACATCGTCAACCAGGTGCAGTTCTTGTCCGACCCCGCCTTCCTCGCCCGCTACGATTACCAGACCTTCTTCGAGGAGGTCTTCGTGGGTCTGGAGACCATCAACGAGGCGGTGGCGCGCCAGGACCTGGCCCTGGCTTTTCGCATTTGTCAGTGCGAGTTCCATCTGGACGGGCTGTACAAGACCAACCTGGACCAGTTGCTGGCCGAGCTCAAGCGCGGGCGGGAGACCGGCAACCTGGTCACCACCCTGTTCATTTTCCGCTACCTGGAGCGCATGGGCGACTCGCTGTTAAACATCGGCGAGGCCCTGATTTTCGCCATCATCGGCGAACGCCTGAAGATCCACCAGTACGAGGCCCTGCGCGACACTCTGGCTGCCTCGGGCATGGAGGCGCCCATCAGCCAGGTGGAGTTCGAGTCCATCTGGGGCTCGCGCTCCGGCTGCCGCATCGGCACCGTGGCCGAATCCAGCGACGACGGCCGGGCCCAGCGGGTCATCTTCAAGGAGGGCAACCTGGGCAAGATCCAGCGTGAGAAGATCAACATCGAGCGCTGGCAGGAGCTGATGCCCGGCCTGCCTCCCCGGATCTTCGGCTTCCAGGCCTCCGACAACAACGCCAGCCTGCTGCTGGAGTACCTGGGCGGCTGCACCTTGCAGGAAGTGGTTCTCAACTCCGAAAAGGAAATCCTGGAGAACGCCGTCTTCCTGGTGCTGGAGACGCTCAACACCATCTGGCGCGAGACCAAGCGCGAGCAAAGGACCAACGCCGGCTTCGTGAGTCAGTTGCGCGGCCGCATCGACGATGTCTATCGGGTTCATCCCCGCTTCGAGCGCGCCGCCATGAGCATCGGCTCGTTGAAGATGGAATCCCTGGGCGAGCTGATTCACCACTTGGCCGAGATCGAGCCAGGATTGGACGCGCCCTTCACGGTCCTGACCCATGGCGACTTCAACCTGAACAACATCATCTACAACCATAACGAGCAGCGGGTTCACTTCATCGACCTCTACCGCACCGCCGACGCGGATTACGTCCAGGACGCCTCGGTCTTTTTGATCTCCAACTTCCGTCTGCCGGTGGCCCGGGGGCCGCTGCGCGATCGCATCAGCTATGTGATCACGGAGTTTCTGCGCTTCGCCCGCGCCTTCGCCCAGGACAACCACGACCGCACCTTCGAGGCCCGGCTGGCCCTGGGGCTGCTGCGCTCGTTTTTCACCTCCACCCGCTTCGAACTCAACCACGACTTCGCCAAGGTCATGTACCTGCGCTCGGTCTACCTGATGGAAAAACTCACGGCCCATCGCGGCCGGGCCTGGGAGGATTTCCACCTGCCGGACCAGGTGTTGATCTACTAGCCATTTAATTTCGCATCGAAAGTGACGCAAGCATGAAACGAATCGCAGTGGTGGGGGTGCCGGGCGGCTGGTCCTCGGAGCGGCTGGCCGACGCCCTGGCCCAACGCACCGGCTATCGTCTGCTCATGGACCCGGACCATATCGGCATCGACCTGGAGACCGGCGCGGCCAAGTGGGGCGCGCTGGACCTGACGGAATTGGACGGCATCATCATCAAGAAGGTGGGACCCTCCTATTCGCCCCAGCTCCTGGACCGGCTGGAGGCCCTGCGCTGGATCAACGAGCGCGGCCTGCCGATCTTCTCCCGGCCCGCCCGCATCCTGGCGGTGCTCAACCGCCTGTCCTGCACCGTGGGCCTGCGCCTGGCCGGCATCCCCATGCCACCCACCTTCATCACCGAGGACCCGGCCCAGGCCCTGGCCGCCCTGGAGCGGATGGGGCCCAGCGTCTTCAAGCCCCTGTACTCCACCAAGGCCCGGGGCATGGTGGTGCTGGAGCCCGGGGCCCACGCCGCCGAGGAGATCGCCCGCTTCCAGGCCGAGGGCAACCGCACCATCTACCTGCAAAAGCTCCTGAAGCTGCCCGGCCGCGACCTGGGGGTGGTCTTCCTGGGCGGCCAGTACCTGGCCACCTACGCCCGCGCCGCATCGGGCAACGGGGCCTGGAACACCACCACCCGCGCCGGAGGCAAGTACCAGCCCCACCAGCCCTCGGCGGCGGTGGTGGAACTGGCCCAGAAGGCCCAGGCCCCCTTCGGCCTGGACTTCACCTGCGTGGACGTGGCCGAGACCGAGGACGGGCTCAAGGTCTTCGAGGTATCGGCCTTTGGCGGCTTCCGGGGGCTGATGGAGGCCAGCGGCATCGACGCCGCCGCGCTCTACGCCGACTACGTGTTGGGGAGGCTGGCCTGATGGTGGAAAGGGTCACCGACCTGGTGGAACTGTCCCGCGAGCTGTTGTCCCGGGACAGCCTGGATCACCGCCTGCATCTGGTCTTCGGCGATTGCGCCATCCGGGTGGACTCCAACTCCGCCGGGCTCATCGGCCAGTTGATGCGCTACTATCACGGCTTCGTCAGCCGCCGGGAGTGGGCCGATATCAGCATCGTGGCCTTGGAGGCCCCGGCCCTGGAGTTCGGCGGGCTGGAGCTGACCCCCAAGCCCCCGGATCCGGGCAAGAGCAAGATCAAGGAGGAGTTCGCCGAGTTCCCCGACGGTCGCCTGGTGCGCAAGCGCCTGACCGGCATGGTCTTTCTCTTCGGACCCCAGGTCCAGATGGCGGTGGGCCCCTGCGTGGTCAACGCCAACCAGGTGGTGAACTTCATCAACAGCCGCCACATCCAGTGGATGTTGGACCGGGGCGGCCTGCTCTTCCACGCCGCCGGGGTCACTGGTCCGGCCGGCGGGCTGGCGCTCTCGGGCTTCTCCGGCGCGGGCAAGAGCACCCTGGCCCTGCACCTGATGAGCCAGGGGCTCAACTTCGTCAGCAACGACCGCCTGGTGGTGCGCCACACCGGCCGCGAGCCGATGATGTTCGGGGTGGCCAAGCTGCCGCGCATCAACCCCGGCACCGCCTTGAACAACCCCCATCTGGCCCGGGTGATCCCGGAGGCGGAGCGGGAGCGTTTCGAGGCCTTGGAGCCGGAGGCCCTCTGGCGTCTGGAGCACAAGTACGACGCCTATCTGGACCAGTGCTTCGGGCCGGAGCGCTTTCATCTGGCCGCGCCCCTGTCCGGCCTGGTGGTGCTGAACTGGAAGCGCGGTGGCGATGGTCTGCGGATCAACCGGGTGGACCTGCGTGAACGTCCGGACCTGTTGCCGGCCTTCGTCAAGTCCCCGGGCCTGTTCTATCAGCCGGCCGGGGGGCGGCGGTGCGACTTCTCCGACCCGGCCTACCTGGCCCTCTTGGAGTCCTGCCCGGCCTACGAGTTCAGCGGCGGAGTGGATTTCGCGGCCGCGGCCCGGGCCTGTCTGGACCTCCTTTCCCCGCTGCGCCGGGCCGGCTGGGGGGGCCGATGACCACCGCCCCGCGCCTGACCCGCTCCCCGCGCCTGCCCGACCCCCTGCGCCTGGCGCGCTACGCCCGGGCCCCGGAGGTGGGGCCCCGGCTGCTGTTCTTCAGCGGCGGTTCGGCCCTGGCCGGACTGAGCCGGGAGCTGATCCGCTACACCCACAACTCCATCCACCTGATCACCCCCTTCGACTCCGGCGGCAGCTCGGCGGTGCTGCGCAGGGCCTTCAAGATGCTGGCGGTGGGCGACTTGCGTAATCGGCTGATGGCCCTGGCCGACCAGTCGGTGCAGGGCAACCCGGAGGTGGTGCGGCTGTTCGCCCACCGCCTGCCCCAACAAGCCACTGCCCGGGAACTCCAGGCCCGGCTGGAGGAGTTGGTCAGCGGCCGCGACCCCCTGCTGATGGCGGTGCCCGACCCCCTGCGCAAGATCATCCGCAACCACTTGCGCTTCTTTTGGGAGAAGATGCCGGCGGACTTCGACCTGCAGGGAGCCAACCTGGGCAATCTGGTCCTGGCCGGCGGCTATCTCAACCACCAAGGCCATATCGACCCGGTCATCTTCACCTTCTCCAAGCTGGCCGAGGTGCGGGGGGTGGTGCGGCCGGTGGTGAACCAGGACCTGCACTTGGCCGCCCGCCTGGCCGACGGCCGCCTAGTGGTGGGCCAGCACCTCCTGACCGGGCGCGAGGCCCCGCCCATCGCCTCGCCGGTGGCGAATCTGTTCCTGGCCCGCGACCTCCAGGGGACGCCCGTCAAGGCCGCCATTCGCGAAAAGGTGGCTCGGCTGATCGGCCAGGCCGAGTTGATTTGCTATCCCATGGGCAGCTTCTACAGCAGCCTGATCGCCACCCTGCTGCCCGACGGCGTCTGCCCGGCGGTGGCCGCCACCGGCTGCCCCAAGATCTATGTGCCCAACGTGGACGGTGATTCCGAGCAGCTGGGCCTGAGCCTGGCCGACACGGTGGCGGTGCTGCTGGATTATCTGCGCCGGAGCTGCGCCGGTGATGTCGCGGTGGATCAGGTGCTGAACCTGGTGATCGTGGACAGCGCCAATGCGGTGTATCCAGGCGGACCTCCGGACCTGGCGGCCATCCGCCGCCTGGGGGTGGAGGTGATCGACGCGCCCCTGGTCAGCGAACAGAGCGCGCCCTACCTGGACCCGGCCAAGTTGCTGGAGGTGCTGCTGTCCCTGGCCTGAGCCCGGCGCCGCCCGCGCCATCGGGCCGACCCCGAACTCCAAACAAGGGAGGGAAATCATGGGCAAAAAAGGCGTCAGCCTGGAGACTAGCCTGCCGCTCGGTCAGGCCGTGGACTACCTGGAGGATCTGGCGCGTAGCCTGCGCCAGGGTCGGGTGGTGGTGCAAAAGGGCAAGGAATACATCCAGTTGACCCCCGCCGCCCTGGTGAAGATCGAGTTGGAGGCGGTGCGCAAGAAGGACAAGGAGAAGTTCGTCCTGGAGCTTTCCTGGCGGGTGGATCAGGAGGCGGAGCAGAACGCGGCCGCGGTGCGCATCGGCAGCCAGCCGGCGGCCCCGGTGATGGCCGAGCAGACCATCGAGATGGTCTGCACCTCGGAGGTCTGCGAGCCCGAGGAGGTGGCTCCCGGCATCACTCCGCCCCCGGAGACCGGACCTCCGGCCGAGGATCTGGTCCGGCCCGATGAACCCCATGCCGAGCCCAATCCGATCCCCGTCCAACCAGCGCCCCCGGAGGAGTTGACCGCCCAGGCCATCAGCGAGCCGATCACCCAGACCACCCTGGAGGAGCCCATCGCGGCCGCCAAACCGAAAAAACCCGCGGCCAAGGGCCGCCAAAGGGGCTCCGGCCGCCTGGATTAGGGCCGCCCTGGCCGCGTTGGAGCCGCAACTACCCGAAAGGACTAGTAGATGTCAGACGGCAAAAACCAGAAGAGCGAGCGCCTGCTCTCCCCGGCCGAGGCGGCCGATTTCCTGCGCCGCCTGGCCGACCAGTT
>JAIWNN010000002.1 GCA_020216805.1 Desulfarculus sp.
GCGCAAGGTGCAGGAGCAGGAAAAGGGCGATTAAACCTGGGCCTGGGGCAGGGTGAACCAAAAGCGGCTGCCCTGGCCAGGCTGGCTCTCGACCCCCAGTTCGCCACCGTGGCTGCGCACCGCCTGGCGGGCGATGAACAGGCCCAGGCCCGAGCCCTTGGGCTTGGCGCCCGGCACTCCGTGAAACTTGCGAAAAATCGCTTCCTGGTGCTCCACCGGGATGCCCTCGCCGCTGTCGCTCACCTCGAACCGCACCCAACCGCCTTCGCTCCAAGCGGAGATGCGCACCTCCCCCCCGGGAGGGGTGTGCCGGATGGCATTGGCCAGCAAGTTGGAGAAGACCAGATTGACCCGATCCTGGTCGGCCAGGACCATGTCTTGGCAGTCCCGGCCTGGGGCGCTGAGCCGCAGGCCCTTGTTATGGGCCGCCATGCGGTGTTGCTCCAAGGCGTAGGCGATCAACTCCCCGGCCGGCACCGACTGGCGGCGCAATTGCACGCCCTGGTCGCTGATGCGCGACAGGTCCAGCAGGTCGTCGACCATGGTCTGCACCCGTTCGCAGTCGTTGCGCGCCGCCTCCAGAAGCTCGCGCTGCTTATCGGCCAGCGGCCCCGGCACCTGCTCCAGCAGCAAATAGATGGCCATGCGCAACGAGGTCAAAGGGGTGCGGAACTCGTGGGCCACCGTGGCCACCATGTCGCTTTTGAGCTGATCGAAAAGTCGCAGGCGGGTGACGTCCTGCAACACCACCGTCACACCCTTGACCGTGTTGTCGGACTCGCGCACCGGCGTGGCCCGGGGCAACAGATAGCGGTCGCCGTCGCCGAAATCCAGCTTGATCGCTTCCTCGAAACCCGAGGGATGGTAAGGCCCCTGGCTGGAGATCACCTGCCGCAGCAAGGGCGCCAGATGCGCCTCCAGGCCGGGGTCGCGCACGCGCCAGCTCGAAGGCGCCAACGGCGAAGGATCCCGCGCCACCAACTTGCGGGACTCCAGGTTGAAATGCTTGATTTTGCCGGACAGATCAAAGACCAGCACCGGATCGGGCAGGCTGTCGATGGCCGCCTGGCTGGCCTGCTGGGCCAGGAGCAACTCGCTCAGCGAGCTTTGGTGGTATTGGCGCAAGCGATGGGCCATCAGGTTGATCTCCCCGGCCAGGCGGGTCACCTCGTCGCGTCCGCCCACGCTAACCCTGGCTTCGAAATCGCCGCCGCCAATGCGCTGCACCGCCCTGCCCAGCATGGCCATGGGCCGCAGCAAACGGCTGGTGATGGCCAGGCTGACCAGTAAACCCACCAACAAGGCTCCCAAGCTGACGGCCAGGGCGGTGGCTCGGTAGTCCATGGCCCGGGCCGATGCCTGCTCGCCCTTTTGGATCATCGCGCTTTGGTTGATGGTCACGATGTGATCGACGTGCTTCTGGACCTTGGACAGGCTGGGCAGCAGACGGTGGAAGTAGATCTCGCGGGACAGCGCTCCCTGGCCGGCCTGATCCAGGAACCGCAAGGCCTCCAGGTAGTCGCTCCAGGCCATCTGGACCTCGCTGGTGGCCTCCGCCTCGCCGGCTTCCACCGAGCTCTCCTGCTGTTGGCGCAGCCCTCGCTCGAAGGCGAGCTTGAATTCGGTGAAATGCTCGGGTGGGGTGTAATGTCCGCTGAGCAGGGCGGTGGCGGCGGCGTCGTGGAGACGCTCCAGGGCGGAGTTCATCTCGTAGGCCGCGCGCAGGCTGGTGTAGTTTTCCTTGACGATGCGTTGGGAGCGCTGGCTGATGTTGGCGATGGTGCCGACGCCCAGGAGCCCCACCGCCAACACCGCCAAAAGTAGTGGCAACTGAGCCAGAATCAGTTTAGTGCGCAGGGTCAACCGCGGCCTCCGGCGCCGGATGGACGCAAGGACGCGGCGGGAGTCACCCCGCCGCCATCCCCGGTCATGATACCGCGACCGCCGCCGGTGGTCCAGACGGCGGTCGCGACCGGTCAGCCCTGGGCCCTGGCCAATTGCGCGATAAGGTCGGCTGCCAACTCCAGGCTCACCAGGCTGGTGTTGAGCACCAGGTGGTAGAGCGCGGGGTCGTCGGGATCGTGGGAGTCAAAGGCCTTGAGGAAGGCGATGCGCTTTTTTTCCTCGCGCCGCGCCACCTGCTCCGCCCGGTCGCGGTCCAGCTTGTAGTGGCTCATCAGCCGCTTGATGCGGTCTTCCTCCCGGGCCACCAGCATCACCCGCACCGTGGTGGGGTGGTTTTGCAACACGAACTGGGAACCCCGACCGATGATGACCAAGGAGCCTTGGGCGGCCATCTCGGAGATGACCCGCCGCAGGAAGGAACGGTAGTCCTCTTCGTCAAAGGTGGCCGAATAGTCGGGCAGATTGCGGACGTAGGGCGATGCCTTGATCACCTCCGCCACCAGCCGGCTGAGGAGGTCGCCAGCCTCCTTCTCGGCATCCTCCACCGAGTAAACGCTCACGCCGGCCTTCTTGGCCACCTCTGTCAAGATCGTACGGTTGACCAGGCGGTAGCCCAGGCGCTGGGCCACCATTTCACCGATCACCTGACCTCCGGCGCCGTATTGCCGGGAGATGCTCACCACCGCCATGGTCCACCTCGTCCCGCGGGCAAGTGCCGATCCCTGGCCGGCCCGCGCCCCGGAAGTCCGGAGGGCGGGCCGCTCCACTGGGGAAGTTGTGATTTCTACAGACCGCCAGCCATGACGATGCCGGCCACCAGCGCGAAAATCGCGAAGCTCTCGGCCATGCCCACCGCAGCAAAGCACTTGCCGAAGATCTCCTGCTTGGTGGTGGAGGCCAGGATAGCGGTGGCGCAGACCTTGCCCTGGAACACCGCGGACATGCAGATGGCAATGCCGCAGAACACGCCGATGCCCAGCACCGCCGCGCCGGCTGCGGCCACCTTGGGCAGGAGCACGAACATGAGGATCAGGCCGTAGATGGTCTGGCTGGACGGAGCCGCCGAGATGCCGATGAACTTGCCGTGACCCTCGTCCGTCTTGGCCATGGCGCCGTGGGAGGCCGCGCCCGCGTTGCCCACGCCGATGGCGCTGCCGATGGCGGGAATGCCGATCGCGAAGGCGCAGCCGAAGTAACCCAGAACCGTCGAGATGTCCATTGCCCAATCCTCCTCTAGTTAAACTCTCTTAGCAATCTGTCGGAACGGTTTGAACGGCAGCCCGTCGCCTTCGAAGCACCACCGATACCACTCCAGGAAATTGAGGCGCAGTCCGTGCACGACTCCGCCCATGATGCCCAGGACGATGTTGATGGCATGCCCGCAGACCAGCACCAGCGCCGCGAAGATGAACCCGATGTAGGGCACCGCGTCGTTGGTCATCCCGCCCAGCATGTTGAAGGTCTGGCACATGTACATGGTGGCCAGGCCCAGGGCGAAAAGACGCATGTAGGACAGTACGTCGGCGAAGAGCTGGATGGCGCCCAGGGCGCCGTTCAAGCCCGCCAGAATCCGGATGATGAAGTTCTTGTGGTCGCTGGTGAACAGGATCACCACCGCGAAACCGGCGATCATGATCCACTTGGCCACCGGGTCGATGGGCGCGCCCTTCATGTAGTCCTGGAGGACGAAGAGCCCGGACCAGGTGACCAGCAGCCAGCCCAGCGAGGGCAGGTCGCGGTTGCGCTTGAGTTTAATCATGAGCGCGATACTGATGTGGACCATGCCGATGATGATGGAAACCAGCATGGCATGGGACTGGCCCTCCTTGGTGCTGAAGTCCATCAACATGATCTTGGTCAGGGGGTTGGCCGGGTCCAGGGAGATGCCGAAGTAGCTGGCCGTGATCAGACCGAAGAACATGGTGGAGCCGCCCAGCAGGTAGCTCAGGAAGATCATGCGCTTAGCCAGCGGCGAGGGGTTCTTCGCCTTCCGGTGCAACCAGACGGTCAAGAGCGTCAGCACCGCGCCATAGCCGAAATCGCCGATGATCATGCCGTAGAAGAAGGCGAAGCTGTAGAAGACGATCCCGCTGGGGTCGAAATCGTTGTAGTTGGGATGGCTGTAGATCTGGACCAGGTCCTCGCCCGGGGCGAAGGCCGGTTTGTTGGCCAGCAGCACCGGGACCCGGTCGCCCTCCTCGGGCTCCTCGCAGTAGTGGAAGAAGGTGAGGTCGTCGCCCAAAGCCTTGACCAGATCTTCCTCGGTGGCCGCCGACCAGCATTTGAGCACGAAAAGGCGGTCTTCCAACTCCGCCGCGGTATTCAACAGGGCCCGGCGGTATTCCACCTCGTCGGTCAGTTCGGCCTCGGCCCGCTCCAACACCGCCAGGCGCTGGGCCAGCTGGTTGTACTCGGCCTGCACCGCCTGCTGCTGGGCTTCCTTCTCGCCGATCAGCCGCTCCACCTCGGCCAGGCCGCGCTCGGGCATCTTGTCGGGCAACAGGCCCAGCTGCAACGGCTCGCGGGTGATGGTGACAAAGGGGGTTTCACCGGGGCCATCGCCGGCCTTCAGATGAAACACGTCCTCCAGGGGCAGGGTGGCCAGCAACCGGGCCGAGGCGCGGTAGAACTGCAGCACCAGGCCCTTGGCCCGCAATAGCTCCAGGTCCGCGACGCTGAAATCGCCCCAGGGCAACAGCAGGGCCCGCTCCTTGCGCAACTGGGTCAACTCCAGCGCCAGGCGGTTCTCCTGCTGGGCCAGCTCCTCGCGCCGGGCGCAGATGGCCGCAGCGTCGCCACTGGCCTCGCCGCGCTCCTTGGGCGCGCGCCGGGCCAGGAATTTCTTGACCTCGCCGACCTTCTGGAGCTCCTTGACCAGCTCCTGGGGTTCGGCGGCCTCCGGCGGCAGGATAAGGTGGGTGACCCCCGCCTCCTGCAGCCGCTTCATGAACTTTTCCTTCTCGGCGTTAAGGCCGATGAAGGTCATTTTGCGCATCTTGACGATCACGCCCGCACTCCTCGCGCTGATGGTCCGGGACCCGGCGGCCCGGGTCGCCTAGCTGGCCAGCTTGCCCTTGGCCAGCTTGGCCCGGCCCACCGCCGCCGTCTCGTCGTCGCCCAGGAAAATCTTGATCCGGCGGATGTTCTCCTTCAGCTCCGGGATGAGCTTCTTTTCGAACAGGTTCACCCGCTGGGTGGTGGTGCGCAGCTCGTCCTTGAGCAGCCCCTCCTTGACCAACAGGACCTTCAACTCCTCCCGGGCGCTGACCAGCCGCCGCAGCTCTTCCACCGCCTGGTCCTGCCAGGCCGGAGTGGCGAAGAACGAGTACTCGGCCGGCGCGAAAACCACCTGGCGGAACTCGGGCACCTCCACGCCGGCGATGTTGTCCCGGTCGGTGATCACCTCGGCCACCTGCAGCAGGCGCGGCAGTTCCACCGTGGGATCGGACAACAGCGCCGCCCAGCCCCGCACCCCCTCGGCCACCTGGCGCATCTCTTGGCGCTTGGCCTCCACCACCGGCTCCAATTGGCGCAGCACCAACTGGAGCTGCATCTTCTTGAGCTGGAGGATGGGCAGGAACTTCTGGTATTTGGCCAGAGCATCCCGCTGTTGCTTCAGCGCGGTTTTGTTGAACTTCGGCTTATCGGCCATGACAATCCGCCGCCTGTGTCGCTTCTGGAGCCCCGCCCGCGCGGGGTGCACCAATTAACCGCCCGCAGCTACTGGGCCGGCCAGAACTCCTTGACCAGCTCATCCTTCAAGCCGGTCTGCACCGGCTCGAAGTGCCGGGCCAGGATCGCCCAGCAGCGGTCCAGGGCCACCTCGATGGGCATGTTGACGTTAAGATCCATCAACTCCCGCTCGAAGTCCTGGCCATAGGCCAGGAGGGTCTCGTCCCATTTGGAGACCTTGAAGCCCATGGCGATCTTGTTGCGCGACTCGCGGCAGTCGGAATACAGCCGGATCATGGTGTTCATCACGTCGTTGTGGTCCCGGCGGGTGGCCTTGCTGACCACGTTCTGCTTGAGTCGCGACAGGGAGCCGAAGGGGTCGATGACCCCGTGGCGCAGGTAGAACTGCCCCTCGGTGATGTAGCCGGTGTTGTCCGGGATGGGGTGGGTCACGTCGTCGCCGGGCATGGTGGTCACCGCCAGGATGGTGATGTCGCCCGAGCCCTCGATGTCCACCGCCTTCTCGTAACGGGCGGCCAACTGGCTGTAGAGGTCGCCGGGGTAGCCGCGGTTGCTGGGGATCTGTTCCATGGAGATGCTGATCTCCTTGAGCGAATCGCTGAAGTTGGTCATGTCGGTCAAAAGCACCAGCACCCGCTTGCCGCTCTCGGCGAAGCGCTCGGCCACCGCCAACGCCATGTCCGGCACCAACAGGCACTCCACCACCGGATCGGAGGCCAGGTGGATGAACATGATGACCCGGTTCATGACGCCGGATTCCTCAAACGTGCGTTTGAAGAAGGTGTAGTCGTCGAACTTCAGGCCCATGCCGCCCAGCACGATGATGTCGGCCTCGGCCTGCATGCCCACCCGGGCCAGGAGCTGGTTGTAGGGCTCGCCGGGAATGGAGAAGATCGGCAGTTTCTGACTCACCACCAGGGAGTTGAAGACGTCGATCATCGGAATGTTGGTGCGGATCATCTGCTTGGGGATGACCCGGTTGGCCGGGTTGAAGGAGGGTCCGCCGATGGGTATCTCCTCCTCCACCGGCTCCGGGCCGCCATCGATGGGCACGCCGGAGCCGTTGAAGATGCGGCCCAGGAGCGCGTTGCCGTACTTGACCATCATCGGATGGCCCAGGAAGCGCACCTTGTCGTTGGTGGAGATGCCCTTGGTGCCGCCGAACACCTGCACGGTCACGTTTTCGCCGTTGAGGCTGATGACCTGGCCCAGGGTTTCCCGGCCCGGCGACTGGAGCAGGGCCAACTCGCCCAGGCCCACGCCGGTGGCCTTCAGGGTGGCGATGTTGCCGGTGATCTCGTCGATCTTGGTAATGATCTCTCTCACGGCCCTAGCCCCTCAGAAAATCGTTGATCTGCGACTCGAAACGTTTGAACTCATCGCTCTGCCAGGCCGACGCGTTCCAGTTTTTGAACAGCGCGGTGAGCCGGAAGAAGATGTCGCGGGCGTCGTCCTTGTCCTTGGCCGCGATGTCCTTCTTCAGGATCTTCTCCACCATCCGGAAGGTGTAGGCCTGCCGCTCCATGGTGTTGTAGGCGTCCACCGCGTCGAAGGCGTTCTGCTGCAGGTAGACCGAATCCAGGAACTCGGCCTTGAGGTAAATGAGGAAGTCGCCGATGCTGGTGCCTTCCTCGCCCACCACGTCCATGCGCTTTTTGATCTCGCTGCCCTGGTGGATGAACTTCTGGGCCGCCCGAATGATCTCGACCCAGTGCGGGTCGACCTTGGCCAAACTCTCCTTCATCTGCTCGGGGTACTTGGACCAGGAGATCAGAGGGTCGATGGCCGGGAAGCGCCGGGCGTTGGAGCGGGCCCAGGTCAGCCCCAGGAAGGCGCCCACCACCGCCAAGGTGCCCTGGGTCACCGGCTCCTCGAAGTTGCCTCCCGCCGGGGAGACGGTGCCGATCACCGAGACCGATCCGTTGCCCCCGCCCTTGAGCTTGACGAAGCCCGCCCGCTCGTAGAACTCGGCGATGCGGGACTGAAGGTAGGCCGGGAAGGCCTCCTCGCCCGGGATTTCCTCGAGCCGGCCGCTCATCTCGCGCAGGGCCTGGGCCCAGCGGCTGGTGGAGTCGGCCAGGATCAGCACGTGCAGCCCCATCTGGCGGTAGTACTCGCCCAGGGTGATGGCGGTGTAGATCGAAGCCTCGCGGGCGGCCACCGGCATGGAGCTGGTGTTGCAGATGATGATGGTGCGGTCCATCAGGGTGCCGCCGGTGTAGGGGTCCTCCAGGTGGGGGAACTCGCGCAGCGTCTCCACCACCTCGCCGGCGCGCTCGCCGCAAGCCGCCACGATGATGATGTCCACCTCGGCGTAGCGGCTGATCTGCTGCTGCAGGACGGTCTTGCCCGAGCCGAAGGGGCCGGGGATGCAGGCGGTGCCGCCCTTGGCCACCGGGAAGAAGCTGTCGATCACCCGGCAGCCGGTGACCAGGGGCTGGTCGGGCAACAGGCGCTCCTGGTAGAGCTTGAGCGGGATCTTGATCGGCCAAACCTGCATCATGGTCAACTGGTGCAGCTTGCCGTCCTCGCCCTTGACCTCGGCCACGGTGTCCGTCACCGTGTAGAAACCCTTCTCGGCCATCTTGACGATCTCGGCCCGGCCGATGAAGTTGAAGGGCACGAAGATCTGGTGCTGGAACTTGCCCTCCGGCACCCAGCCCAGGATGTCGCCGGCCTCGACCCAGGCCCCGACCTTGGCGGTGGGCGTGAAGTCCCATCTGGCCTCGCGGTCCAGGGGATCAATGTACACCCCGCGCTTGAGGAACAAGCCGGTGGCCTGGCTCAGCTTGGGCAAGGGGTTCTGCAATCCGTCGTAGATCTGGGTCAGAAGCCCCGGCCCCAGCTCCACCACCAGGAGGTCGCCGGTGAATTCCACCTGGTCGCCCACCCGGATGTCCCGGGTGTCCTCGAAGACCTGCACGTTGCAGCGGTCCCCGCGCACCCGGATAACCTCGCTTTTCAGCCGGCTGCCGTCGGCGGCCAGGATGTAGGCCACCTCGTTCTGGCGCACGCTGCCCTCAAAGGCCACGGTCACCATGTTGCCGTAGGCCGCAACCACCCGTCCCATGCCCATCTCAGGCTTCCTCCAGCTGCCGAACCAGTTCCATCCCGGCGTTTTCGTCCAGGGCCAGGCGCTTCTCGACCATCGCCAGCTTGATCAGGTAAGCCAGGATGGCGTCGAAGGCGAAGGGATCCGCCCCGGTGTTTTGCTCCAAAAAGTCCCAGAGCACCTGCTCCATCAGCTCGCGGGTCCGGGACGGGTCCTTGGCCGCCAATAGCTTTTCCAGCCAGGGATATTCCCGGGCCAGTCCGAAATCCTCGGCGTTGGAGCGGCCCAACAGGGCCGCCAGGTCACTCTCTCCCACCAGGTGGTCGGCCAGGTTGAGCCCCTGGCGCCGGGCGCGCACCGCCGCCTGGATGTTGCGGATGTCGCGCTCGAAGGCGATGTAGATCCTGAGCAGCTTGTTCTTGGCCGCCGCCAGGACGTGGTCATAATAGCCCGCCCAGAGGCGGTCCACCTGCCGCGGTCCGAACTCGCCGCCGGCCGCGGCTTTGATGACCTCGGCCATGAACTCCGGGGCGTCGTTGGGCGCCTTGACCTGCTCGCGCCAGTATTCCAGACCGTGCAGGGAAAGGGGAACCTCCAGAGGATGGCCGGCAAGAAGGCGCTCGACCATCAGCACGTCGCCGGCCAACAGCACCAGGTCCACCTCGCGCCGGTCCTCGGGGGCCAGATACCCCGAGTCGCCCAGCAGGTCGGCCATGCGCAGGCGCAGCTTTTTGTCGTCCCGAGCCAGCTCGGGCAGATAGGTGGCCAGGTAGTAGTACTTCATCAGAGCCCGGCTTCCCCGATCTTGACGTCCTTGAACAGCGTCCGGAAGCGGGCGCTGAGATATTGCAGGAAGAGGTTGAGGAAGGCTTCGTCGCTGAAGTCCAGGCGGACCACGCCGTCGGAGCGGCGGGCCGTGAACCCGAAGCTGAGTCCTTGGGACTCCAGTTTCAGGGCCACCTTGTCGCCGGCCTGGTCGGCACCGTAGCGCTTGGCGACCAGGTCCAAGGCGTAATCCCAGAGCTGGTCCGAGGCGTCCTTGGGCAGCACCAGTTGCATGCCCTTGCCGCTGGCGTCGCCGGCGTAGGCCTCCACGAACTTGGCCATCAGGTCCTTTAGGAAGGCGTCCTGTTTCAAGGTGTCGGCGATCTTGGCCTTGAAGGGGATCACCAGCAGGTTTTCCTCGATGACCCTTTTCAGGCTGGTCACGAATTGGCTGGCGGCGATCTCCAAGGAGGATTGGAGCTGCTTCATCTGTTTGTCGGCCTCGGCCTTGGCCTGGGCCACCAGGCTGTCGGCCTGGGCCCGAGCCTGGGCCAGGATCTGCTCGGCCTGGGCCCGGGCCTCGTC
>JAIWNN010000108.1 GCA_020216805.1 Desulfarculus sp.
CGATCACCACGTCCACCTTGCCCTCCGACAAAAGCCGCTTGGCCACCTCGCGGATCCGCTGGGCTATGGCTTGATTGTCCATCAGGCCACCTCCGCCAGGTTTTTGCGCAAAAACTGCGACGGACCCAGGGCCTTCACCGCCGCCGTGACCTCGGTCACGGTCTGTTGGAACTTGCTGGCTTCGGCCGAACTGATCCAGGAAAATTGAAGCCGGTCGGGCTCCAACCCCACGTACTCCAGCAGGCGCTTCATCACCGCGAACCGCCGCCGGGCGAACATGTTGCCGGCGATGTAGTGGCAGTCTCCGGGGTGGCACCCGGAGACCCAGACCCCGTCCGCGCCCAAGCGGAAAGCCTGGAGGATGAAGTTGGGGTTCATCCGGCCGGTGCAGGGGATGCGTACGGCGCGGATGTTGGGTGGATACTGCAGCCGGCTCACCCCGGCCAGGTCCGCCCCTCCGTAGGTGCACCAGTTGCAGAAAAAGGCCGCTATGCGCGGTTCGAAGTTCTCGGATGGCGGCATCGCTTCAGCTCCTCCTGCCAGTGAAGGCCGCGCGGCGCGGCCGGACAACAGCCATGCGGGTCATGGACGACACTCCTCTGGTCCAGCGCCAGGATTGATCAACCTTGCAGCATGGTGGTGATCTGGGCCATGACGTCCTGGTTGGTGAAACCGCGCAGGTTGGGGGCCCCGGAGCGGCAGGAGGCCACGCAGGTGCCGCAGCCCTTGCACAGCGCCTCGTTGACCACCGCCAGGCCCTTGTCGTCCTGGCTGATGGCGTTGTAGGGGCAAACCTCCCAGCAGACGCCGCAGCCCACGCACTTCTTCTGGTCGATGAAGGCCACCGTGCCCGGCAGGTACATCTCCTGGCGGGAGAGCACCGTAACCGCGCGGCTGACCGCGGCTTGGGCCTGGGCCACCGCCTCCTCGATGGGTTTGGGATAGTGGGCCAGGCCGGCCATGAAGACGCCGTCGGTGGCGAAATCCACCGGCCGCAGCTTGACGTGGGCCTCCAGGAGCCAGCCGTCCTGGTCCAGCGGAATCTTGAACATCTGGGCCAGGGACTCGTCGCGATGGCTGACGATGGCGCTGGCCAGACCCACCAGGTCGGCCTTCAACTCCACCTCGCGGCCCAGGATGGGATCGAACGCCCTCACTAGGACTTGGTCGCCCGCGGCCTTGACCAGCGGCTTTCTATCCAGGTCGTAGCGCACGAAGAGCACGCCCTTTTCGCGGGCCTCCTTGTAGAGCAGCTCGCGCTCGCCGAAGGTGCGCATGTCGCGGTAGAGGATCATCACCCGGCAGTCGGGGTTGTGCTCCTTGAGCCAGAGGGCGCTTTCCACCGAATGGGTGCAGCAGACCTTGGAGCAATAGGGACGCTCGGGCTCGCGGCTGCCCACGCACTGGATGAAGACCGCGTTGTTGACCTTTTTGGCGTCCAGCTCGCCGCTGTTGATGGCCGCGTCCAGCTCCAGATGGGTCATCACCGCCTTATGCTGGCCGTGCAGGTACTCGGTGGGCTGGTATTCGGCCGCGCCGGTGGCGATGATGGTGACTCCGTGCTCCACCACCTTCTCGCCTTCGGGGCCGGCCAGGGTGGTCTTGAAGTTGCCCACGAAGCCGGCCACCGTCTTGATGGTCGAGCCCAGGTGCACGGTGATATTGGGATCGTTTTGCACCTTCTGGTTCAGCTCGGCCAGGTAGTCGGCCACCGACTCGCCCTTGGCCGTGGCCCGCAGCATCCGGGCGTTGCCGCCCAAGGCGTTGTCGCGTTCCACCAGATGGGTGGGATAGCCTTGGCGGGCCAGCTCCAGGGCCGCGTTCATGCCGGCGATGCCGCCGCCGATGACCATGGCCTTGGGCAGGATGGAGAGCTTGGCCTCGGTGAGGGGCTCCAACAGGCTGGCCTTGGCCACCGCCATGCGCACCTGGTCCTTGGCCCGTTCGGTGGCCTTCTCCGGCTCGTTGGCGTGGACCCAGGAGCCCTGGTTGCGGATGTTGGCCAGATCGAAGAGATACTTGTTGAGCCCGGCGGCCTTCAGGGTCTCCTGGAACAGCGGCTCGTGGGTGCGCGGCGAGCAGGCCGCCACCACGATGCGGTTCAGGCCCTGCTCCGCGATGACCTTGGCCATCTTGTCCTGGGTGTCCTGGGAGCAGGTGAACAGGTTGTTCTCGACATAGGTCACGTTGGGCAGGGTGGCCGCGTAGTCCATCACCGCCTTGACGTCCACCACGCCGGCGATGTTGATGCCGCAGGAGCAGACGAAGACGCCCACCCGGGGGGAATCACCGCGCACCTCGCGCTCGGGGATCACCGGTGGGGTGGTCACCTGGCTGCCCCGGGCCGCGGCCAGGCCGCCGCCAGCGGCGCAGGCGGCCGCCGAGGCCTCCATGACCGACAGCGGGATGTCCTTGGGTCCGGCCAGGGCGCCGCAGACGAAAATGCCGGGCCGGCTGCTGGCCACCGGGGCGAAGGAGCCGGTGGAGACGAAGCCGGTCTGGCCCAGTTCGATGCCCAGGCGGCGGCAGAGGGCGGCCGTCTCCGGCTCCATCTCCAGGCCCTGGGAGAGGACCACCAGGTCGAACTCCTCGCTCTGGAGTTGGCCCTGGTCGTCCACGTACTCCAGGAGCAGGCCCTGGTCCGGCAACTGGCTGATGGAATGGATGCGGCTGCGCACGAAGCGCACGCCCTTCTTCTCGGCCTCCACGTAGGTGCGCTCGAAGTCCTTGCCGTAGGTGCGCATGTCCATGTAGAAGATGGCCGTGTCCAAGCCGTGGTGGCTGTGCTCCTTGGCGATGACGGCTTCCTTGATGGCGTACATGCAGCAGACCGCCGAGCAGTAGCCGTGGTCGCAGTTGTTGATGTCGCGGCTGCCCACGCACTGCAACCAAGCGATCTTTTTGGGCTCCATTTCGTCGCCCGGCCGCACCAGATGGCCCATCCAGGGTCCGCTGGCCGACAGGATGCGCTCGAACTCCAGGGCGGTGACCACGTTGGGATAGGCCGAGTAGGCGTACTGCACGAACTGCGAGGGATCAAATGGCCTGAAGCCGGCGGCCACCACCACCGCGCCCACCTTTAGCTGGCGCTCGATGTCGACCTGGTTGAAGTCCACCGCGTTGGCCGGGCAGAACTTCTCGCAGGCGCGGCACTTGCCCTTCTTGAAGTAGAGGCAGTTCTCCTTGTCGATGGCGTACTTCAGGGGGACCGCCTGGGGATACTTGACGTGGGCCGCCTTGCGGGTGTTCAGGCCGCGGTTGAACTCGTCGGCCACCTTCTTGGGGCACTTGCTGGCGCAAGCTCCGCAGGCGATGCACTTGCCCAGGTCCACATAACGGGCCTTTTGCAAGAGCGTGGCGGTGAAGTTGCCGATTTCGCCGGTCACATCCTGCAACTCGGCCAGGGTGATCAGCTCGATGTTGGGATGCCGCCCCGCCTCCACCAGCTTGGGGGAGAGGATGCACATCGAACAGTCGTTGGTGGGGAAGGTCTTGTCCAGCTGGGCCATGACCCCGCCGATGGCCGAGCTTTTCTCCACCAGGTAGACGTAGTATCCCGAGTCGGCCAAGTCCAGCGACGCCTGGATGGCGGCGATGCCACCGCCCACCACCATCACCGCGCCGATGGGTCCACCAACCTTTATGTTGGCCATGCCTTGCGCTCCTATTCTCCTGATGACTCCCAGCCCGTCGCGCGTCAGGCGGCGGCGCTGTCGGCGGCCGTCCCCCACAGTGGACCCAGGTCCTGGATCCGCGCCGTGAAGTCGCGGCAGGTTTGGGCGAACTGGGGGCCCATGGCCGATGAGTTGTAAAACATTTCCAGACGCTGGGGGTCGATGCCCAGTTGCTGGAGGATGGTCTTGGCGTAGGCCACCCGCTTGGTGGCCTTGTAGTTACCAGTTCGGTAATGGCAGTCGTCCAGAAGGCATCCAGACAGGAACACCCCGTCCGCTCCTTCCTCGAAGGGTTTGAGCATGTGCAGCACGTCCACCCGACCGGTGCAGGGCACCCGCAGGATGCGCACCGCCGAGGGATATTGCAGCCGCATGGCCCCGGCCAGATCGGCGGCGGCATAGGAGCACCATTGGCAACAAATGGCCAGAATTTTGGGCTCAAACACCTCGGACATCAGTGTGCCTCCCGGATTGCGGGTTTGGAATCGCGCGCCATCATCCAAAGCGGGGTTCACCCCAAGATCCGTCCGGAGGCTTTGGGATGGTTTTCAGACGGAACATGGGCTGACGCTAGCACGGGTCCGTCCACCTCCACCTGCCCTACCCGAGCGGTTGCCTGCGGCTGGTCTCAGATGGGGCCGAAATGGATGCCGACGAAAATACGCACACCAAGCACCTTGGAAGGTAGATATAAAGTGGTGCCATTTAAGTGGATAATCCGCAAGTCGTCAAATAGGTAATTACAATTGCTTGGCGGTTATCGATTAAGCAGTGCCAATGATCTAGATTTAGCCCATCTCGCCCGCTTCATTTGATATTTGCTTTAGATTACTGCTTGTTACGCTATTTATACCCCCCGGTTTCGCTGGGCTTAATTCTTCATTTTGGCGATGGTGATCCCCACCCCTGTCTTTGATTTTTTCAATTTACTTATCAATATTTTATTATATTTTTCGATTTTACCTCCGGCTCCAATCCTTTTATTGTACCAGGGCTGCTCTGGGAACTTAGCGTCCGGAATAGCGCCGTTGTCAATACAAACGCCGGAATGACGCAAGGACGGCAACCATGATGGAAGACAAAAGCGCCCTGCCTCGCCGAACCTTCTTGCAAACGGCCGCCACCTTCGCTGTGGGGTTGGCGGCCGGTGGCCGTCCGGTTCAGGCCAGCCGCTTCAGCCGGGACGAGTTGCAAGTCTGGTCCTGTGGCGGCCTAGCCGAGGCCTTTCTGCCCGCCAACCAACTCTACACGGCCAAAACCGGGGTTAGGGTCGCCTACAGCGGGGCCTTCGCCGCCGCCCTAGGCAAATCGCTCTTGGGTTCGGCCAAAACCGAGGTCTTCGCGGGGCGGGTGTTGGACCTGGCCAAGAAGCTGCGCCAGGCTGGCAAGATGCTCTATTTCAAGCCGCTATGCTTCACCAGCTACGTTCTGGCCACGCCCTTGGGCAATCCGGCCGGCATCAGGAGCGTCGAGGATCTGGCCCGACCGGGGGTGCGGGTGGTGCTGGCACCGGAGGCCTCGCCTCCGGGCGGGGCGGCGGCCACCGCCCTGCTCAAGAAGGCGGGCATCGTCGACCAGGTCGAGCGCAACACGGTCATCAAGGGGACTTGCGTGCAGCGCGTCATGGAGGACCTGGTCAGCGGCAAGGGCGACGTATCGGTGGTGGAGCTCAGGCTCACCCGCCTGCCCGCCTTCGTCGACCGCTGCGAAGTGGTGGCCATCCCCGAGTCCCTCTTTCCGCCTCCGCCACTCACCTTCACGGTGGGGGTGATGAAGGACGCCCAGGACCGCGCCCTGGCCGACGACTACGTGAACTACCTGACTTCTCCCGAGGCGCAGGCCTTTTTCGAACGCCAGGGCTTCATCCCGGCCATCTCGGAAAAAGGCCGCGCGCTGGTGGAAAAACTGGGGGTGAAGGATGCCTGAGTCCATTGCCGCCGCCGCCGTCGCCGAAGGCGGCGCCAGGCTCAAGACCTGGCGCCGCCTGACCCAGGCCGGTTTTTTGTTGGTCATCGGCCAGTGGTCTTTCTATGGCATCTTCCGTTGCCCCTTCGTGGTGCCCTATGTCAGTTGCCAGAACTGCCCGGTCATCACCTGTCATGGCCGCTTGATGACCATGTTCTGGGGTTTCTGGCTGCTGCTGCCATTGGCGGCGCTGGTCTTCGGCAGGGCCTTTTGCGGCTGGGCTTGTCCGGGCGGCTTGGTGAACGACCTGGCGAGCGTCCACGCTCCCATCAGGCTGGCCGCCCGCAAGGGACTGGCCCGCCTGTTGCCATGGGGCAAATACCTGCTCTTGGCCGCTTCCCTTTATATATGGTTGTTCATGGACCAACCCCGCGCCAACATTCCCCTGCGCGTCGGCGATTTCTTCGCTTCGGTGGGGCTCACCTTCGAACACGCCGATCCGTTCTGGCTGGTGCGCAGCCTGGTGGTCCTGGGGTTGGTCACCCTTGGCATCTTCGTCACCAAGTGTTGGTGCCGCTTTGTCTGTCCCGCCGGCGGAGCCTTGGAGGCGCTCAAGGGACTGGCCCTGTTCAGGGTTTACAAAACTGAGAGCTGCAATGGCTGCGACGCCTGCCTGCGGGTCTGCAACATGGCCACCCGGCCCGACGAGGCCAACTGCACCAACTGCTGCGATTGTCTGAGCGTTTGTCCCCAGGACGCGATCCGGTTGGGGCGCAAAGGCGGATCGCGATGACTTTAGTCGCCTTGGCCTCGGCGGCCTGCGCGCGCCATCCCTGTTTTTCGCCCCACGCCAGTCGCGGTCATGGACGCATCCACCTGGCCGTGGCTCCGGACTGCAATATCCAATGCCGCTACTGCGACCGCCGCCTGGACTGCCCCAACGAATCGCGACCCGGGGTGGCCAGCCGGGTCCTGACCCCCATGCAGGCCCTGGAGCATCTATCCCTCGCCCGCCAGGCGAGGCCATGGCTCTCGGTGGCTGGCATCGCCGGCCCCGGCGACCCATTCTGCGAGCCTGAATCAACCCTGCGCACCCTGGAACTGGTGCGCGCCAGCCACCCCGACCTGCTGCTGTGCCTTTCCAGCAATGGTCTGGGCTTGCTGGAGCACATACCCCGCCTGCTGGATCTGGGAGTTGGATTCATGACCCTGACCATCAACGCGATCGACGCGAAAGTGGGCAAGGAAATCTACGCCTGGATCAGCCACCAGGGCCTCCGGTTGACCGGAGGGGCGGCCTTCGAGCTTTTGCGGGAACGTCAATTGGCGGCCCTGGTCGCCTTGAAGGCGGGTGGCGTCACGGTCAAGATCAACACCGTGGTGGCGCCGGGGGTGAACGATCGGCACGTGCCCGAGCTGGCCCGCCAGATGGCGGCCCTGGGCGCCGACCTGATGAACCTGATCCCCCTGATCCCCCTGCCGGGCACCGCGTTGGCGCGGGTCAGGCCCCCATCGCGGGAGCTGATGGAAGACCTGCGCCGGAGCGCAGCGCGCTTCCTGCCCCAGATGCGCCATTGCCGCCGCTGCCGGGCTGATGCGGTGGGGCTGCTGGACGAAACTTCTGCGGATGGGTATCCGCCCAGGATCGCGCCGCCGAGCTCGCGTCGGGGTCCAAGCCGACGCGGAAAGCCTGAAGAGGAACCGCTGAACAACGTCGCCGCGGATCCTATTCACCCCCCGCCGGGCGATGGCCTTGGCCAAGGGCGGCCAGGGCCCGGGGAATGTGGGCGATGATCTCGGCCACCTGGGTGGCGGGGTCGGGCTGGGCCAGATCCCCGGCCAGGCGATTGGCCTTGGCGGCCAGCAGACAGGCCGGGCGCATTTCCAGGCCGGCGGCCAGCAAGGCGGAGACCATCCCGGTCAGGGTGTCGCCAGTGCCCCCGATGGCCTCCAGGGCCGGGTGACTGGGCTCGGACACCGAGGCCCAGACGCCGTCCTGGTCGGCCATGCGGTCCACCCGGCCCTTGACCAGGAGATGGCGCGCCGCGTTGTCGTGGAGATAGGCCCGTGCGATCAGCTCCGGCGCGCCCTCCTCGTCCTGCAGGATGAAGCCGCGGGTGTAGAAGGGGTGGGGGGCCCGTTCGTCGGCCAAAAAGGCCAGCTCACCGGCGTCGGGCGTGAACAGATCATAGGCTCCAGCCTGTCCGCTCATTTTGGCCGCGTACATGAAACCGGCATCGGCCACCAGCAGGGGCCGCACGGCCATTTCCTCCACCGCGAAGAGCACCCGGTTGTGCCAGTCCACGTCAGGTTGCAGGTAGTGGAAGGTCAGCACCGCGCAGTCGCGATGGGGCAGGACCTCGGTCAAGTGGCGGTATAGTTTTCGGCTGCCATCGCCCAAACCCACGTCGCCCACCAGGAAGGCGCGGACCTCGATTTCGCCCAGCGCCTGGGCCGCGGCCAAGGCGGCGGCCAGGAGGGCCGGGGTGCCGCGCTTGGCCTCCAGACGCCGGCCGGCGATCGCGATCCCGCCCGCCTCGGCGCTCACCACGCCCTCCAGCAGGGGAAAATCAACCTGGGGCACCGTGCCCACCACCGTCAGCATCGCCGGCGCATTTCCTGGTAGGCCAGCTCCAAGGCGTAGCCGCAAAGGGTGTGCCCGATCCGGCGGGGGCTGGGGGCCTCGGTCAGCAGCTTGCCAACCAATTGATCGGCCAGGTAGGGCACGTCCGGGCACCCCCCGCCGGAGATGTTGACGATGATCAGGCTGCGCTTGTCAATGGTGAGCTTCATATTGGCGGCGCGCACCATCAGGTGCTGGCCAAAGTCCTTGACTTGGAACAGGTTGACCGGTTCCAGCAGGGGTCCGCTCACCGGCACCGCGCTCAAGGGCGTCAGCTTGGCCTCTTCCAGCGCTCGCAGGATGTCCAGCTTTTCGATCAGGGGGAACTCGATCACCAGGTCGCAGCCGGTGCGGATCTCCGGCGGCGGCCCCATCACCCGGATGCTCCAGCCGCCGCGCTTGAGCAGGCCTTCCGCCCGGATCACCTCGCTGGTGTTGTCGAAGACCAACAGCCCCTTGTCCGCGTTTTTCGGCGCGGACGCGGGTTTGGCCTTGTTTTTCAGCCAGGCGAAGGCCATGTCCTCCCATCACGCCTTGCGCAGGATCAGCTTGAATCCGTCGTCCTCGTGAAGTTCCTCGCTGACCCGCCATCCCTGGCTGTTGGCGGCCCGGCTGACGTTCTCCTTGGAGGTGTCGGTGTCCACCAGCACCGTCAGCTCACCATCGCCCATGGCCTTGATCTTGTTCAGGGTCAGGATGACCGGCTGAGGGCAGGAAAGCCCGCGCGCGTCCACTGTCTCGCTCATGATCGCCCTCCCTAATCAGGCCTTCTGGCGCATCGTGAAACCGATGAAAAGGCAGGTCAACAGGCCGATGATCACCGCCGCCACCCCATGCGGCCCCACTCCGGCCGGCGAGCTGGCCAGACCGAAGTTGTGGGCCAGGCCGGCGCCCACGATCATGCCGATGACGAACACCGCCGCATCGCCGTCACCCTCGCCGGCCAGGAATAGCTGCCGCCCGGGGCAACCGCCGGCCAGGGCGAAGGCCAGGCCGGCCAGCACCATACCGGCGAAGTTCCACAGACCCATGGTGTGGGCCACCGGCTGGCCTTCGAAGCCGGCCTTGAACTGCCCCAGGATGAGATTGGCCACAAAGGCGAAGACCACCAGCGAGACGATGCCCAGGAACAGATGGGTCTGCCGGAACAGGATCAGATCGCGGATGGCGCCCATGGTGCAAAAGCGGCTGCGCTGGGCCAAGAATCCCACCGCCAGGCCCACCAGGAGGGATGCCACGATGGGAGCCCGCATGGAGCCTGGGCCTTTGGAGCTATAGAATAGCACCCCGCCGCTCTGGGCCTGACCGGCCACCTGGGGGAAGATCAACAGCAGGGCCAGGAAACCCAGCATGGTCAATGGCAGCAGCCAACCCACCGCGGTGTGGGTCCTCTGACTGCGCCCCAGGTTATAACCGTTTTTCAGGAACAGGGTCCCCACCCAAACGCCGACGGCCAGGCCGGCCAGGCCGAACAGGGCGTTGCCGTCCCCGCCGGCCAGGCGCAGCAGCGCCCGCCAGGGGCAACCCAAAAAGACCAAGGCCCCGATCATGGCGAAGGCCCCCAACACGAAGCGGACGATGGGGGCCGAGCCCGCCCGGGAGCGGAACTCCTTGAACAGATAGGCCGCCCCCAGCGATCCCAGCACGAAGCCGATGATCTCGGGACGCATGTACTGCACCACCTCGGCCCGGTGCAGACCCAGCGCCCCCGCAATGTCGCGCTCCATGCAGGCCACGCAGATCCCCATGTTGCCCGGGTTGCCCCAGTATTGCAAAAGGGCCGCGAAGACGCCGATGA
>JAIWNN010000109.1 GCA_020216805.1 Desulfarculus sp.
AGGCCCCCACCCCGATGATGCCGGCCGGCGTGGCGAAGATATTCTTGGCGCTCATGGATTCTCCTCAATTGGGAAGACTGGCTTGGCTTGTCGGGTCGACATGCCTGCTGGGTTCCAGATTGCGCATGACCGCTGGGACCGATTGGTGAAACTAGTGTATTTTCCTAATTTGCATAGTCAAATACCTAATAACAATTGTAAATGCGTTGTTTGATTGTTTATGCCGATGCACTATCCAATAGATAGACTTTTGCCGGAGGGTTTGCTCCGCGTTCAGCCTCGGTTGCAATGAACTCGATCGGGCCGGTGAGCCTGGCCAGCTCCGGCTGTAACTCGGCCAGCGGCTTTTTTGCCGCGAGCCAGGTCACTCCACCCCGACCGGATCGGGCCAGGTCCTGCCAAGTGGGCTAGCTTCAGCGCAACGCCAAGGATTTGGCCAGCATAGCGCGGCCGCATCCGACCATCTCGGCCGCTGATTCCATGCATTCTGGCGACGAAACCTGGTTGGTCGCGATGTTCTTTGGGATCGCTCCCAGGCCAGGTGGCGATATCAAACCCATCAAATGGGACCTAATCGCCGCCTGCATCAGGAGTTTTTTGTTGACTTTCGCAAATACGCTTGGTAAATCACCTCACACAATGTGGCTCCGAAGGCCACATGCGGTTTAAGCCCGATTGTATCGCATCATACGTAAAGCATGACCCGCCCAAGCGCCGTCGGCGTACGCTGACGCCAGCGATCCACAACCGGAAAGAACACTCGGACCACGAAGGTCACCTCCCGGGAGAGGACTGCCTTCGTGGTCCTTTTTGGGGGCCTTTCTGGGTTCGAGGCCGGACAGGGACGGGTGTGCCGGCCATTGCGCGTTGGAACCGGTGGCCGAGGAGCGCTTGAACGGTTGGCGAAACAGCTGGGGCATCGATGCCCAACCCTAGGAAAGGATGACGGTATGTGCAATCAAGTGACGCTTGGTGCGGCTGTGCGGCCACGCGGATTTGATGTGAAGCAGAGCCTTTTCGCCTATTGTCGGAAGCGCGCCAAAGTTGGTTTGGGCTGGGTCGGATTCCTGACAGGCCTGTTCATATTGGTTCTGGGGGAGCCCTGGTGGTCGACTGCGCCCCTGGCGGCGGAATCATCGCCCACCGTGGACAAAACGCACTCCCTGGCCGAGATCGTGGTCAGTTCCAGCGCCGGCGACCAGGCGGTGGCCCTGACTCCGACCTCCACCACCATCGTCCTGGACAACTTCGACACCATCATCCCAGCCCAGAACGTGGGTGACTACCTGAAAAACCTGATCATGTTCGATTACCGGGGAGGCAGTGATCTGGTGCCGTCCGATGACAGCTTCTCGCTAAGGTCTTTCGAGTCCAACCGGTTCGTCATGGCCATCGACGGATTGGACCTGCGTCGCACCGGCGGCCGCAAGTCCACCAACATCGTCGACTACGCGTACCTGCCGCCGTTTTTGCTGGAGAAGATCGAAGTGCTGCCCGGCCCTCACTCGGCCTTGTATCCAGCCAAGTCCATCGGCGGCGTGGTCAACCTGGTCAGCCGAGCCCCGGCCCTGCGTGCGGACGCGGTGCCGGAGCTGAAGGTCTCCACCAGTTACAAGTCCTACAACACTCAGAACTACACCGTGAGCGCCCAGGGCAGCGCGGACCGCTTCGCCTATGACCTAGGCTACCAGAAATACAAGACCGACGGCTATCTGCGCAACAGTGAGGCCGAGATCAGCACCGTGGTGGGCCGGGTGGGCTACGTGATACCCTCCGGCGGCCACCTCGCCCTCACCGGGTCCTATTCCGACAACGACAAGCGCATCCCGGTCAACAACGATCCTGGCGACAAGGCCACCCAGTACGACAGCGCTTATCCGGTGGTCACCGGATCAGCTTTCAACCATAGCGACGATCCTTCCTGGGACGGCAACGCCTTCTCCTACCGCCTGGATTACCGCCAGCCGACCCGTCTGGGCGAGCTTTCGGCCGAGGCATCCTACGCCGAGGAGACCAAGGACCGCGCCTACCTGGACAAGGGTGTCTACACATCCATGTTCACTCGTTATTACCAGCAGGCGGCCAAGCTCCAGGATCGCTATCGCTTCAACGACCGGCACGAGACCACCCTGGAGGTCGATGGTCAGCAGCTCTATGACGGCGACCACGACACCAAGGACAAGCGCATGGAAATCAAGGGGGTGGGCGTTCAACACCAATGGCGCATCATTCCCCGCTTGAGCCTCACCGCCGGCCTGCGCTACGAGCAGGTGGACATCTGGGTCAGCAACACCACCACCACCGGCAAATACATCACCGGTCGGCCGGATTGGATCGAACGAAACTGGGGAGAGGTGCTGCCCAAGTCCATGCTGACCTACGAATTGGACGACCTGGCGGCGGTGCTGCGCGATACCTCGCTCTCTCTGGGCGTCAGCCGCATTTGGCGCGCGCCGGACTACCACGGCGACTACAATCCCCAGGGCCGTCCCAGCGGGGCCTGGCTGGATCCGGAGCACGGCCTGGGCATCGACGCCATCCTCAAGCGCCGCCTGGTGGGCAACATCGAAGCCAAGCTGAGCTATTTCCACTACATCATCGAAGACTACATCGCCAACAACTCCAACTACGCCAAGTACACTCCCAGCGCCAAGAACAAGGTGACGCCGGGGATGGAATACAAGGACTACAAGATCAACCTGGACGAGATGGTGCGCAAGGGGGTGGAGTTGGAGATCGGCGGCAACCTCCTCCCCGACCTGTCCTTCTACCTGGGCGCCACTTACCAGAAGCTGGAAAACCAGGGCAACGAACTGGCCGGCTACGACGCCGAGTCCAACGTGGCCAAATACCGGGTCAACGCCGGCCTGCGCTATAACCTGTTCAAAAACGTCAAGCTATTGCTGGACTACAAATTCCAGGACAAGCAGGTGAGCGAGGTGGCCGAGCAGTTGACCGCCGACACCTGGACCGTGCGCGAGGTGGCCATCGACGCCTACCACTTGGTGGACTTCGGGGTGCAGTTCAACCTGTTCAAGCAATGGGGCCCCTGCAAGGACGGCGTCTTGCGCCTGTTCATCGAAAACGCCTTCGACGCCACCTATTACGACACCAGCGGCTACCCGGGCACCGACCGCACCTATGGGGTGGGTCTGAGCTTCAGAATGTAAGGCCGCCTCGGATTACGCGATGCCGGGGATCGGCGCCGGGCAGAACTCGGCCCGCGCCGATCCGGCGCGGATTTTTAGCAAGGATTTGACCATCAATCAGGGAGATGAACGCCGATGAGAAAACGCGCGAAGAACCCGCTGCGCTGGGCCGGCGGCCTGGGGTTGGCCTTGGTGGCGGCGGTGGCGCTTTTGGTCGGGCCGGTCCCAGCCGGGGCGGCGGCGGAAGCGAATCAAGGCGGTTATCAACTGGTGGGACTGGGCCCCGGCGACCCGGACCTGATGACGCCACGCCAGGTGCGGGCCATCGCCGAGGCCGATGTGGTCTTTTGCGACGCCAAGACCCGCGACCTGTTGGCCCCGCTGGTGGACATGACGGGCAAGCGGGTGATCGAGGGCTACAATCTGGTCTTCCCCTTCTATGGCCAGGACTGCGCCAAGGTTCCACCGGAGGCGAGTCGACGCTGGGGCAAGACCTGCGCCGAATTCAAGAAACTGCAGGCCGACTTCACGGCCCTGGTCCGCCAGGCCGTGGGTCGGGGCCAGCGGGTGGTGATGCTCAGCGGCGGCGATCCCACCATCTATGGCCCCGGGGTGTGGACCCTCCTGGCGCTCAAGGATCTGAACCCTAAGGTGGTGCCCGGCCTCAGCTCCTTCAACGCCGCCAACGCCGCCCTCAAGGTGGGACTGGGCGAGGTCATCATCACCGCGCCCTTCCAGAAAGAGGGTCGCGCCGACACCTTGGAAAACCTGTCCGGCCATGACAAGGCCACCCTGGTCATTTTCATGCCCCGGGAGTTGGATGCTCTAATTGATCGGCTGGCCAAGGTCAATCCGCCCGAGACGCCGGTGGCGGTGGTGGCCGACGCCGGTATGCGGGACCGCGAGCGGGTCATCCTGGGCGCCATGGCCGACATCAAGGCCAAGCTGGCCGGACAGGACCTGAAAAACTCCCTGGTTTATCTGGGCCGCGATCTGGCCCGCTCCCAGTACCGTCCTGGAAAGCCTGGAGACCAGCCCGGCCGGGGCAAGTTCTACCTGGTGGGCATGGGGCCGGGTGACCCGGACCTGGCCACTCTGCGGGCCTTGGAGGTGATCAAGAAGGCCGACCTGGTCTTCGCCGGCCGCGATCTCCAAGAGCGCTTCGCCAGCGAACTGGCCGGCAAGCGGGTGCTGGACGGCTATCACCGCCTGTTCCCCTTCTTCGGCAAGGATTGCGCCAAACTCAGCGATCAGGAAAAGGCCCGCGAGCGTATGAGCTGCGAGGAGTACCAGCGCAAGCAGGCCGAATTCGTGGCCCTGACCCGTCAGGCCATGGCCGATGGCCAGACCGTGGCCATGCTCGACAGCGGCGATCCCCTCGTCTATGGCCCTTGCTCCTGGACCCTGACCGCCCTGGCCGATCTGGAAACCGAGGTGGTTCCTGGCCTGAGTTGTTTCAACGCCGCCAACGCCGCCCTGGCCGCCGGGGTGACCGAAGGCAAGACTTCCCATTCGGTGCTCTTGGCCTCGGGCTGGACGGTGGAGGAGATGGCTCGGCATCGGGCCACCATGGTCCTGTTCACCATGCGCACGGAGTTTAAGAAATTCATCGACGCCTTGGCCAAGCACTACCCGCCCGAGACTCCGGTGGCGATTGTCTTCGAGGCCGGTTTTCAAAAAGACGAGAGAGTCATGCGTGGCACGCTGGGCGGCATCATGCACCAGGTGAGCGGACAAAAGCTGCCCTTTCACCATCTGCTTTATGTAGGCGACTTTCTGACCAACGAGCACCCATTTTAACAACGCCATGCCCTGGTCGGCATGACGATCACGCGGGAGATGAGCAATGAGACGTCTGATTCGCTGGGCTGCGGTAGGCGGTGGTTTGTGGCTTCTGGCTGTGAGTGGACCGGCCCTGGCCCACAACATCTGGCTGGCCCCCGACAACCACTTCCCCCAGGTGGGCGACACGGTGCAGATCAAGGTCGGCTTCGGTCACGACTACCCGGCCAACCGGGTGGACCAGCCGGTGAAGGAGGGCATGATCGGCGAGGCCGTGGCTATCATTCCCGGCGGAGGCCAGGTGGCCTTGGAGAAAACCGCGGTCGACACCTACCAGCTCAAGATCGACCGGCCTGGCCCCTATCTGCTGGTGGCGGCCATGCCTCCCGGCCTGTTCAGCCGCACTCCGGAAGGCATGAAACGGGGCGGACGCAAGGACTTCCCCGAGGTCAAGAGCTGCATGGAGGCGCGCATGGTGGCCAACGCCTTCGTGTTCGCCGGCGGTCAAGGGCAGGGGGGTAGCCAGAGCGACCAAGCCTTGCAACTGAAGCCTCTGGCGGATATGGCCGGACTGAAAAAAGGCGGCGTCCTGCCGATCCAGGTTTTGTTCGATGGTCAACCCTTGGCCGGAGCCAAGATCAAGGCCACCTATGCCGGCTATCAGCCACCGGCCGATGCCAAGCCCCAAGAAGGCCACGGCGCGCCCATGGCCCTGGAGACCAGCGCCGACGCCGAAGGCAAGGCGGAATTGAGGCTGGAGGTAGCCGGCCACTGGTTGGTGATCCTCAACCACAGCACCCCCTATCAACCGGCCGAGGTCTGCGACAAGCGGATGTACATGTCCAGTTACGCCGTCGAGGTCAAGTAGGCAGCAAAGGGGCGTCGCCATCATGCCGGATGACAGCAACGGATTGAAGCGACAGCTGGGTCTCTGGGACGCGGTGATGATCGTGGTGGGCAACGTGATCGGGGTGGGTATTTTCACCACCACCGGGTTCATCGCCCAAGAAATTGGCGACGCCTGGCATGTGTTGGCGGTCTGGGTGCTGGGGGGAGGGCTGACTCTGCTGGGCGCGTTGAGCTACGGCGAGCTGGGGTCGGCCTTCCCCCGGGCCGGGGGTGACTATGTCTACCTGCGGGAGGCCTATGGCCCCCTGGCTGGCTTTCTGGTGGGCTGGATCGGGTTCTTCATCATCAACCCAGGCTCCATAGCCGCGCTGGCCCTGGGCTTGGGCGCCTATCTGCTGCCCCTTGTCTACGGCGACCTGGCGGCCGCGCCATCTTGGCTGGTCAACCTGATCGGCCTGGCGGTCATTCTCGCCTTCTCGGCCCTGAACTACTTCAGCGTGCGCTGGACCAGCCGAGTCCAGAACTTCGTCGGTGGTCTGAGCCTGACGACCATCCTGATGCTGGTGGCGGTGGGGTTTGTCGGAGGCCAAGGTCAATGGGAGCATTTCTCACTGAACCCTGGCGCGGCCTCGCTGGCCGATCTGTTTGGACCGGCCATGGTCTCGGTGTTTTTCACCTACAGCGGCTGGTTCGTCTCGGCCTATGTGGCCAGCGAAATGATAGCGCCACAAAAAAACCTGCCTCGATCCTTGATCATCAGCAGCCTGCTCATCACCTTGGTCTACGTCGCGGTCAACGTGATCTACATCTATGCCCTGCCGCTGTCGGAGATGGCGGGCGTGGTGGACATCGCCCGCCGGACGGGCGAAGCCCTATTCAGTCCCGGCGCCGCCCGCATCCTGGCCGCGGCGGTGATGCTGGCCATTCTGAGCAGCCTCAACTCGGTTATCCTGACCGCTCCCCGCATCTACTACGCCATGGGCCGTGATGGCCTCTTTCCGCGTCGCCTGGCCCGATCCCATCCTTCGCGCCAAACTCCGCACTGGGCCATCGCCAGCCAGGCCCTAGTCTCTTGCGCCATGGTCCTGGCGGGAAACTTCTATCAGCTGCTATCCTTCACGGCCTTTTTCATGCTGCTCACCTCCATCGCCACTGCTGGCGGCGTAATCGTCTTGCGGGTGCGTAGGCCAGAGCTGCCCCGCCCCTATAAGGTCTGGGGTTACCCTTTCACCACCCTGCTGTTCCTATGCGCTTACATCTGGATCGCGGCGAGGGTTTTCATGTTCAACCCGCGCGACGCCTTGATCGGCTTGGCCATCGCCATTTCGGGCGTACCCGCCTATCTGCTCCGGCGGCGCAGGATGAAACACCTTGGAATCGTGGAGGAGCGCGTTGCTGGCAATGAATCCTTCAGGCTCGGCTAGTCACCGAAAGACTAGGTCGGGCAGCGTTCACGCCATGGGGGGCGAACCCTTGGCTCGCACGCAACATTTTCGGATTTCGAATTAGTTGGCTGAGCAGGGGGGCAACCCACGATCAGCTTGGCTCATTGATCTGCATTTTGCCGGCGGTCTGCTGATGGATGGCCCATGGACGCCGCCCCGCGGAGCCAACAAGAAGCCAAACCAAGCTTAATCAATTCACTGCTCCCCCGGTTTGGCGATCCTGGGCGGCGGTGAAAGGACGCCCTTCCAGGAAGCGACCCAGCACCAACAACCCCATGAAGCGTTCCGGCTCGTCGGCCAACTTGGCCTCCATCTCATCCAGCCGGCCCCGCACCACTCGCTGCTTGCCATCCTCGCCGGCCCAATAAACCACCGCGCATGGCAGGTCTCCTGGATAATGGGTCAGCAGCAGCTTGAGTAGGCGCTCGCTGTCGGGCAGAGCCATGTAGAGGATCAGGCTGTGGGGTTGGCTGGCCAGGAGCGACCAGATGTCCTGGCCTTGGGCCTTGTTAGTCAGACGCATGTCCGGCGAGACGCCCTGGCCGGTCAAAAAAAACGGCGCGCTCTGCACCAGGAAGCGGGCGTCGTAGGCAGGCATGGCGCTGGCCCGCAGGGCCGCTAGGGCGGCGGCGTCGGCTCCCATACCGGGGATTACCACCACCTCGGCCGGATGGAGCTGCTCGGCGTACCACTGCCCCGGGCCAAAAAGACAGGGGTTGCCGAACTCCAACAGACCCACGTCCAGACCTTGTTCCAGCAGCGCCCGCAGCCGAGCCAAGTTTTTGGCCTGGGCCTTGGCTCGGGCGGCGGGAAAGCGCTTGGCCTGGGTCGGGGTCAGGCGATCGAAACGCTGGCCGTCATAATCCCAGAACCCGGCCCAAGGATCGAAGGCCACCGGCTTGTCTCCGATGTAGTCGGCAAAGAGCTTGGCCTGACGCGCCGGCGCCAGGATCACATCCATACGGCGGATGGTCTCCAGGGCCTGGAGAGTGGCGGTCCGGGGGCCGCCAGGTCCACAGCCAATGATGTGCAACACGCCATGCTGGAAGTTGGGAGAACTGACCGGCTGGCTCCCGGCGCCTTCGCTCCGCCCCCGCCGCTCGGTCTTGGCTACAGCCATTTGTCGCGAGCCTCGAAACAGGCGATGCACAAAGTGCGTCCCTCCAGCCGCCGAGTCCGCGACTCCATTACGCTCTCGCCGCACTGGTCGCAGGTCAGGCTGGTCAGGATGCGGGCCGGTCGAGGCATGGCGAAATCCGGCTTCTTGGCGGTGAACATTTCCTCCAGGGGCGCGGTCATGATCCAGCGGGTGCGCTCCTCGCGCATGGCCATCAGGCGGGCCTCGCCATCCGGGTCCAACTCGCCCCGCAGCCATTTCTGGTTCAACTCAGCAAAGTCATCGCCCACCCGATCCAGTCGGGCGTGGTCAAAGACCAGGCGCACCCCCTCGCCGTCGGAGCGGCGGTAAAAGCTGAAGGCCATCTTGCCGTGGTCGCGAAAAAGCAGATTGCCCTTGCCAAAGGTGCAACCGGTGAGCACCTGGATGGCGTCCACCCCGCACATATCGGTCTCCACCACCGCCACGATCTCTTCGTCCGCCGCCCGGCCCAAATGGTTCAGGGCGTACTCCCCGGCCCGCAGGCCGATGGCCAGCCCCGGGCACCAGTGGCCATGGAACTCCACCGCGCGTTCGATCAGGTTTTGATTGAGGGTGCAGGCAGTCATCTCACGGCTCCTTTCATCTCCCGAAGGACGGGTCGTTCAGGCAGCAACCATCGCCCAACCGGCGGGCTTTGAGGAAGTACCCCAGGCCGTCGTCGGCCTGCCATTCCAAGACCAGTCCGGCCTCGGTCACCATTCGGCGCATTGTCTCCGGCGGGGGCAGCAGGTCGCCCTCCACCACGGTGCCGGCCTTGCGATGGGTGTCGTTGATCTCGTGGCTGTTGATGAAATGGGCCACCACCAGCACCCCGCCCGGCCGCAGCATTCCGGTCATCCGCCTCAGAGCGGCGAGTTGATCGTCGAAATGCGGGAAGACTTGGTGGCAGATCACCCGGTCGAAACTGTCCGGTGGTTCTCGCAGGTCCTCCAGGGCCGTGCAGAGGGTTCGGACCTGGGGCCACCTTGCCACCCGACGAGCGCAAGCCTTGACCATGGCCGGGCTGATGTCCAGGGCCAGCACCAGACCGCCGTCGCCCACCACTCCGGCCAGGACCTCGGTCAGCCGGCCGGTGCCGCAACCCGGCTCCAGCACCCGTTGGCCCGGTCCCAGCTCCGACTCGCGCAACAGTCGCTCCAGCTTGGGTCGCTCGGCCTCGCCATAGTCCATGGCGGCCCAAGGTGCGTCCACCTGGGCGTCGAAAAATGCCGCTTTAGCGTGGTTGACCATGTTCATTCCCCCTTGGCCGGCGCCACCAGGTCCAGAGCTTGACCCAGTGGGCCATAGTGGGCCGCCATCTGGGCCTGGACTGGGCGACCCAGCAGGAAGGTGTAGATCTCGTCGGCCTTGGCCTCCGGGTCCAGATCGGCGTAGGCCGCGGGGTAGAGGCGCTTGCCGATGGCGTAGGCGTCGGCCAGGGTGGTGCCCAGATTGGTGACGTACCAGTTGAAGGGGTGCAGCAGGTAGACCCGCCCCGCGCGGAAGGCGCTCAGGCTACGGTAGAACTGCGGCCGCCGGGCGGCATCCCCCTCCAGGCGGCCCAGCCCGGCGCCATCCACGAAGATGATCGGCGGGTCCAGGGCCAGGATCTGCTCGCGCTCCACGAACTGATGCCCCGCCTTGCCCCAGGTCTTGGCCAGATTGGTCACCCCCACCCAGGTAAATGGGATGTAGTCGGCGTCGGTGCTCTCCAGGCCGTGCTCGCCCTGGAAGCCGATTCCGCCGATGTAGGCCGGGGCACGCTGGTCCTCGGCCAGGTTGGCGGTGCGGGCCTGGAGGTCCCGGCGCGCGGCCTCGATGAAATTCACCACCGCCTCGGCCCGTTCCGCCCGGCCCAGGATGCGCCCAGCCAGGCGCAGGGAGTCGTAGACCACGGGGTCGAAGCTCGCGAAGCGTCCATAGCTCAGCACCACCACCGGCGCGCCCAGACGGGCCTGGACCCGGTCGGCCAACCTGGCCTCCATGTTGGTGACGAATACCACCTCGGGGTTGACTCGCAGGATGGCCTCCAGGTCTGGCTCGCGGTTGATGCTGCCCGGCCCGCCCGGCCCCACCGTGGGCAACTCGGCCAATTCCGGGTGGGCCAACCTGTAGGGCCGGCCGTGGGGGTTCTTCTTCTCTATGTCCTCGACCCCCACCACCCGGTCCGTGGCCTGGAGGTAGGCGATCAGGCGCAGGGAGCCCGGGGCCAGGCAGACCACCCTCCGCGGCTCGGCCGGGATGGTCACTTGGCGCCCGACCAGGTCGGTCACGGTCAGGGGCTGGGCCAGGGCCGTCATCGGCATAGCCAGGGCCAGGAGCAGGACCGCGCGCAGGGAGACGGGATGACTTCTCATGCTGGTTTCTCCATCAGGCCCAGGGGCACCACCGCCGGCCAACCCTCCACCGTGGTCAGGCGCACCCGCACGCCGTAGACCTGGGCGATGGCCGCCTCGTCCAATTCGTGCACTGGGCAGTCGCTATGTACTTTGCCGTTCATGAGCAAGGCCAGGCGATCGGCCAGGCGCAGGGCCAGGGACAAATCGTGCAGGGCCACCACCGCGGCCAGACCCCGCCGGCGGACCAGGGTCCAGACCAGGTCGACCCATTCCAGCTGGTTGTGCAGGTCCAGGCTGCTGGTGGGCTCGTCCATCAACAAGAGGTCCGGCTCCTGGGCCAAGGCCCGGGCCAGGGCCACCTTCTGGGCCTCGCCACCGCTAAGCTGGTCCATGCGCCGCCAGGCCAGGTGTCCCAGGCCCAGGCTGTCCAGGGCCTCCTCCACCACCCGATAATCCCTCCGTCCGGCCGACCAGGCGATATGCGGCCGGCGTCCCAGGAGCACGCTGTCGAAGACCGTGAGCTGGTCCGGCTCCTGACGCTGGGGCAGGTAGGCGATGCGCCGCGCGATTTGCGAGCGCGGCATCCGGGCCAGGTCCACCCCGTCCAGGACCACCGAGCCGCCGGCCAGGGGCAGGATGCGGTTCAGGCACTTGAGCAGGGTGGACTTGCCCGCCCCGTTGCCGCCCAGCACCGCCAGGATTTGGCCGGAGGCGACCTTCAGATTGACGCCCTTGAGCACCGCCTGGCGGCCATAGGCGCAGCGCAGGTCCCGGGCCTCCAGCATCATCGCGGGCCGCCTTTCAGCAGCAGATAGAGGAAAAGCGGCGCGCCCAGGAAGGAGGTCAGCACCCCCACCGGCAGGCTGCCCGAGCCCACCAGCAACCGCCCGGCGGTGTCGGCCAAGAGCAGCAGCAGCCCGCCCAACAAGCAGGAGAAAGGAATTAGCACGCCGTGGTCGGCCCCCACCAGGCGGCGGGCGATATGGGGCGCCAACAGGCCCAGGAAGGCCACCACGCCGTGGAAGGCGGTGCCCAGCGCCACCAGCAGGCCGCAGAGCAACATGCCGACGAGACGGACCCGCTCCACCTCCACCCCCAGGCCCAAGGCCAGGTCCTCGCCGGCGTTCATGGCGTTCAGATCCCAGCGGTGGCGCAGGAAATAGGCCGTGATCGGCAGGGCGAACGCCGCCAGCAGGCCGATCTCGCTCCAGGTTGAGCGGGCCACGTCGCCGAAGGTCCAGAAGACCACCGCCGCCACCTCCACCTCGCTGGCCAGATACTGCACCAGGATGGTCCCGGACAGGCTCAGCGACGACAGGGCCACTCCGGCCAGGATCACCGCCTGGGGCGACATCTTGCGCACTCGGGCCAGGAGCACGATCACCGCGGTGACGGTCAGGGAGCCCAGCATGGCGCAACCAGTGAGGAGATAGACGTTGACCAGGCTCCAGTAGCCCCCGGTTTGGCCGGCCAAGGCCGGCGTTCCCAGGTTGCCGGCGCCAAAGGCCACGATGGCCAGGGCCGCGCCGAAGGCCGCGCTTTGGCTGATGCCAAGCGTGAAGGGCGAGGCCAGGGGATTCTTCAGCAAGCTCATGGTGCCCAGGCCGGCCAGGCCCAGGCTCCAGCCCATCACCAGGCTGGCCGCGATGCGCGGCAGACGGATGTCCCAAACCACCAGGGCGGCCCGGCCTTCCTCGCGGCCCAACAAGGCCTTCCACACCACCCCGGGGGTGAGGTCGAAGGCTCCCAGGACCACCGCCAGATAGACCGACAGAACGGTGACCGCCAGGAGCAGCAAGCCCTTCGCCAGGACGGTGCGGCGCTGCTGATGAAAACCATCCGTGACCGGGGGAGGCGTTGGATCCGGACCCAGGATAATCCCCTCCCCCGTGCTTGGTGTGATGGTGGTCATGTCCGTTTCAGACCCGTTCCAGCAAGATGCGGTGGGCGGCCAGGCTCATGCTGCGCACCCGGGCCCGCAGGGAAAGCTGGTCGCCGAAGATCGACACCAGGCGCACCTGGTCCCCATCCTCGAATTCCACCAAGTCCACGTCCTCCAGCAGCACTTCTTGGCCGCCGTCGTCCTTGGCGACATACACCGTGGCCTCGCACATGATTCGACCTCCGCGGATAGGCGTTAGCCTTGACCGCCCCCGAGGACGGAGGCGTCCGAACCATAAATAAAACCGCCCCGGAAGTCCCTTCACGGAACGATTTCCAAGGCGGTCTGTGGTCGCGTTCAAGACTCGGCTTCTTGCCGATTTTATTGAAAGCTACGGCTGGGATGGCGATCTGTCAACCGCAAAATGCCCCTTTTCGTCCCGCCGTCAGGCCTGTAACCGCTTGACGACTGGTCCCGTCCGGGGTATGAGGACGACCAGGGGACCGAACCGGGGCCAGAGGCGCCGAGCATGGCCCCGCTCCCCCGGCGGCGGGTCCCGAGAACCCGGGCCGGGTTATGGTAACCGCTCCCGCGGCCACGAAGGTCGTCCACCGCCTCGCCGGGCGGGGACGGCCTTTGCATTTTTACGGCTGCGCAGGGGAAAACCCTTGGCGGAGGTGGAAGATGGAGGCGCACGACGTCACGGTGCTGTCCACGGTGGTGGACGACATGAACCCCGAACTCCTGGCCCCGCTGCTGGAAGATCTGCTGGCCTTGGGCGCCTGGGAGGCCACCTTCACCCCCACTCAAACCAAGAAGAACCGTCCGGCGGTGCGCCTGGAGGTGGTCTGCCGGCCGGATTTGGCCCACGTCCTGGCCGAGACCGTGCTGGAGCAAACCAGCTCCCTGGGGGTGCGGGTGCGTCAGGAACAGCGCTGGTGCCTGGCGCGTCGGCCGGGCCGGGTGACGGTGCTGGGGCAGTCGCTGGCGGGCAAGTGGGCCCAGCGCCCCTCGGGGCGTTGGGAATTCAAGCCCGAGTACGATGCCTGCCTGGACCTGGCCCGGTCCCGGGGTCTGAGCTTGGGGGAGGTTTGGCGAGCGGCCCTGGTCGCCGCCCAGGCGGCGGCTGGCCCGGAGCCGGGATCGGCTTGAAAATCCGCCCGCGCCCGCCGGGTCGGGGTCCGGCGGACGCGAACGGGATGGCGGTGGCTAGAAACGCACCTCCAGGCCCAGCATGCCGTTGATGCCGGGCATGGGGTAATCCTTCTTGTAGGCGTACTCCTGGTCGGTGAGGTTTTCGCCGGACACGAAGACGCTCCAGTCAGATTGCCAGGCCTTGAAGGCGTAGCTGAGCTTGGCGTTAAAGACTGTGAATCCGTCCACCTTGCTGCGTGATCCGGAGTAGCGGATGTCGGTGACATACTGCTCGGCCATGTAGGTGCCGTCAACGCTCAAGGTCAGACCCTTGCAGATCTGCCAATTGGCCCCCAGACTGCCGCTCCATTCCGGGGCGTAGGGTAGGTCCTCGGGACTGCGGTGCAGGTAAGTGCCCCCCAGGAAGAAGGCCAACTCGCGGGTGGGAGTCAGGGTCAGGGTGGCTTCTACGCCCTGGTTGTCGAAATCGCCCAGGTTTTCCCAGCGAGGGGGATAGGGGGGCGGGCTGACGAAGACCAGGCGGTTCTCTCCCTTATCCTTGAAGTAGGTCAGGTCGGCTTTGACCATTTGGTTGAAGCGCTGTGCCACGCCCACCTCGAAGTGATCCAATTCCTCGGGCTTGAGAGCCTTCCACAGGGTGCTGCCGCCCCAGAACAAGTTGGACTGCTGCACCACGTAGACGCCGGGATAATTGTAGGTGTGAGCGAAGTTGGCGTGCAGTTCGGTTTCCCCTCGGCGCAGGACCAATCCGGCCTGGTAGCCGGTTTCGGCCCCATATTGGTTGTGGTCGAAATAGCGCGCCCCCAATGATGGCGTCAGGGTCCACTGACCTAGGTTGATCTGCTGGCTGATGGCGGCGTAGGGCTGGGCCAGGCGGAAGGTTTCGCGTTGGCTCTGGTTCTGCTTGCCCACCGCGCTGACGGTGGTCACCTTGCCGGAGATGTAGTCCTGGTCCCAGCCCAGGGTCAGGCTGCCGCCGCTCCAGGGCTTCAAGGTCTGGCCCAGGCGCAGGCCGTAGTTGTCGTAGTCGGTGCGGGTGTCGCTGCCGTCGCGCTGGTCCTGCCAGTCCAGATGGCCTTCATCCAAATAGGTCTTGACGTAACCATGTCCCCAGTCGTTCTTGTTCTCGAGCTTCAGGATGGTTATGCGATCGCGGGTTTTGAAGGTGCCGTCCTTGAGTTGGGGCTGCCCCTCGGGGCCGGGGTCGTCGGCCCAATTGCTGGTGTAATTGACCAACAGTCCCAGGCGCAGGGTCTGGCCGATGCTGTAGCCCAGGTTGGCGTAGTAGTTTTCCAGCGAGCCGCCGGAATCATCGCGATGGCCGTCGCTGTAGCGGTAGCTCTGGCCCAGCCAGTAGTCGAAGCCCTCGACCTTGCCCGCGTGCTCGGCCACCTCCACCAAGGTGTTGTAGGAGCCGCCGGCCACCTTGAAGCGGGTGTAATACCCGTCCTCTTGCTTGTATTTGGGCAAAAGGTTCACCGCGCCGAAGGACATGTTGCCCAACAGGGCCGGTTGGGCCCCCTTGTAGACCTGGATCGATTCAACATTGTCGATGCTCAGCACATCCATCACCGAGTGTGTCCAGACCCCCACGAAGACCGGGATTCCGTCCAGCAGGGTGGAGATGTCCTGACCCGGACGTCCCGATCCCATGCCGCGGATGAAGATGGCCCCACCCGCTCCGCCGCCAAAGGAGCCGATGGGGTTGTGGCGGCTGATGACCACGCCTGGGGTGCGGCGCAGGGCCGAGGGCAAGTCGTTGGCGTTCAGGTCCTCGATCTGTTTCTCGGTCACCACCGTGACTTGGCTGCCCAGCTCGTTGACCTGGTTACCCTCGATGATGGGCGCCGAAACCACGACATCATCAAGTTTCTTGCCTGAATCGGACCAAGACGGAGCTGGCGTCAGCGACAAGATCAAACCCGCCAGCCAAACCAGTCCAAGGCGCGGAATCGCTAGGCTATCGCGATTAAGCATGCGTCAATCTCCCCGCCAGCCAAGCGCGCCGCCTCCCTGGCAAGCTTTCCACGCCAGCTGACATGCCAATATCCAAAAACACCACGGTCCAGGCCCCGGGCCTTCGTGGCCATAGCTTGGTTGCTTGTCTTGACTTTTTTGGGGGGAAAGGCGCCTTCTGGCGTTGATTGGGTTTTTCCTAACACGTTGAAGACATCAGGTCAACCTCAACTTCGCGGAGGAGTTTGAGGTCCCCCCGATCTTGTGGACACCTTGCGAGGGTCGGATGATGGCCCCGGAGGCGTTGCCTGGGAGATCGACCCCGGAGCTTGGGCCGGGAGTGCAAGCTGGAGGCGGTGCGGTTGGTCACCGAAGACGGCCTGAGCGTGGCCCAGGCATCCCGGGACTTGGGGATCGGGGAAGGCGTCCTGGGCCGGCAGAGGAAGCGGTTTGCCGCAGACCCGTGGGGGCCTTTGCCGGCAAGGGGCATCCGAGGTCCCAGGACGAGGAATTGCGGCGATCACGGCGTGGGAACGAAATCTTGCGCCAAGAGCGCGAGATCTTAAAGAAGCCGTGGGCATCTTCTCGCGGGTGCCCCGATGCGATATCAGTTTGTCGGTGACCATGGCGGGCGGTTCCCCGTGCGGCGGACGCGCCTGGTGCTGGGGGTGCCGGCCAGCGGCTACCACGCCTGGTGGTGGGCTGGTCCAGGGACAAGCGCATGAAGGCTAAGCTGGTCTGTAACGCCCTGCGGATGGCCTTGTGGGGCCAGCGGATGCCCGAGGGCGTGGTGGTTCAATGGGACCGGGGCAGCCAGTTTGTCTGCGGCGACTATCAGGAGGCGCTAAGGGTCCACGGTATGCGGTGCAGCATGAACCGCACCGGGGACGGCAGGGACAACGCCTTCATGGAGA
>JAIWNN010000110.1 GCA_020216805.1 Desulfarculus sp.
GTGGACCTCCGTGCAAGAGTCTGGGTGACGCTCAATCACCAGTCTCCATGCTCGGAACCATGTGGACAACCTATTTAGCATCTACAGCTAGGGGTAATTGGCGCGTCCCTTGGTCGGGACCAAATCCGAGCCGGATTCACCCCAGCGAGGAGTCGCCATGATCCTGCGCAACCTCTCCCACCCCGAAGTGATGCTCACCCGCTACCGCGCCCACGGCGGCGGCGTTGCCCACATGCTGCTCACCCACCCCCGCCTGGCCAGCCTGATGTTTCTGGCCCACGCCTCGATTCCGCCCGGTCATCGTCTGGATGGCCACGTCGACCCCATGGAGGAGATCTACATCGTGCTCAAGGGGCGGGGGGTGATGCGAGTGGACGCCGAGGAGCGCCCGGTGGGGCCCGGAGACGCGGTGCACCTGCCCATCGGGGCCTGGCACGAACTGATCAATGACGGCGAGGAGACCCTGGAAATCCACGTGGTGGCCGGCCTGATTCCGGGCGAGGAATAAACGCGACCCCGCCCTGCGCCAGCCACCACCGGTCGGTGACCAGCTTCTTGCCCGGTCGGGCCGCCGGATCAGGCTAGAACGACCGGCTCAGACCCAGTCCCAAGCGCGGTTCAGCCCCGGAATCATCAAGCGATCGTCGGGGCGGGCTGGCGCCAGCGGCGATAGCCCCCCTCCAATCCCCGCGGAGAGAGCACCACCTGCCAGAGCTGGATGCTGCGGGCCCGGAAGGCCCCGGCGCAGCTCAGGAGATAATATGACCACATCCGCCGGAAGCGTTCGTCGTAGCGGTCCTTGAGGCGGGGCCAGGCCCTTTGGAAATTGTGGTGCCAGGCCATGAGGGTGCGGTCATAGTGGGAACCAAAGCTGTGCCAGTCCTCCAGCACCAGAAGCCCTTCGCAGGCTTGGGCGATCTGCCGGACCGAGGGCAGCATGCCGTTGGGGAAGATGTAGGTGGATATCCAAGGGTCGGCCTGCACCGAAGAGTCGTTGCGTCCGATGGTGTGCAGGAGCAGGAGGCCGTCCTCCTCCAGGCAATTGACGACGGTGCGCATGAAGGTGCGGTAATTTTTATAGCCGACATGCTCGAACATGCCCACCGACACCACCCGGTCGAAACGCCCCTCCACGGCGCGGTAATCCTGGAGGCGGATCTCCACCGGCAAACCCTGGCAGCGCTGGCTGGCCAATTCCGCCTGGGGCTGGCTCACGGTGACCCCCACCACCCGCGCTCCGTATTCTTGGGCCGCGAAGCGGGCCAGCCCTCCCCAACCGCAACCGATGTCCAACAGCCGCATCCCCGGCTTGAGCATCAGCTTGTGGCAGATGAGCCGCAACTTGCTTGCTTGCGCCTGGTCCAGGTCCGCGCAGCCATCCTCCCACCAGGCGCAACTGTAGTTCAGGTCCTGGTCGAGCATCGCCGCGAAGAGATCGTTGCCCAGGTTGTAATGGGCCTTGGCCACCTGATCGGCCCGACTGCGGCTCTGGCGGTTGCTCAGGCGCGCCACCAACCAGGCCCAGGCCTGGCCGGGGGAGAGCCTGATTTTCTCGTCCAGCCGGGCCCGCAGCAGGCGGTGGAAAAACTGGTCCAGGGCCTGACAGTCCCACCAGCCATCCATGTAGGACTCCCCCAGGGCCAGGGAGCCACCGGTCAGCACCCGGTAATACCAGCGCTGGTCATGGACCTGGATATCCCAAGGCCGATCGCCGTCAATCTCCACCTGGGCCTCGGCCAGGGTCCGCCTGGCCAGGCTTTCCAGGGAAGCTTGCCTGGGCATGGCTTGCTCTCCTCCCCCAAACCGCGGCCCGGGAGCGGCGCCGAATCCTGGCGCCTGCGGCTCGCCGGCGCGCCCGCGGCCTTGATGCTTGTCCGATCGACAACGCCCTCAGGGCCTGCCTCCCACCCTACTTCTTCGAAGCGTCTGCGCGCAAGGCTTTGTCCATCGGAAGGCAGCCGTGGTCAACGCCGCCGCCGACCGGTCGGTGTCGGTGACGGCTCGGCGAGGTGAGGCATGCCAGGGTCAGTTGGCGATCAAGCTCGCGGTTCGGGTGATGCGGTGCAGGGGGTAGACGTTGCCCGGTCGGGGTTCATAGCGCAGGTCGACCTCGACCTTCCCCTGATGCACCCCCGGCGGCAGAGGAATCTCAAAAAGATCCTCCTTGGGCGCAAAGGGTTGGATGCTGGTGTCGCGCAGAAAACCCAGCTTCTTGTCCGGTCCCAACACCATCTGGCTGCCGCGCGAATCGCCGGCCTGAGGCATATAGATTCTCTCGGCGTGGAAGAAAGGCTTGCCGTCCGGCGTGTTGGCGGTCACCTCCAGGACCACCTTGGTCTTGGACGGTCAGCCATCCGGGATGCGATGGCCAGCCCGGCTGGTGATCTTGGTCCTGACGACCATCATCGGTCTGATGTCACCATCTTTGGGCTGAAAACGATAGGCCATGGCCTGCACTTCCAGGGGCAGGGCTTGGCGCAACCGCTCCGCGGTCTCCGGACGGTTGTTGAAATTGGGCGGCATGTAATGGTTGGAGCCCGGCATGTGGCAATCTTGACAGGTCTGACCGCCGCCGCTGGGGATGTAGCCGTGCAGGTAGCTGCCGTAGAGCGTGGCGCACTGAATGGGCGTCTCGAAATCCAACACCGGCCCCTGGCCATGACACTGGCCGCAGAACAAAGCGCTTTTCATGAAGGGGCTTTTCTTGATCGGCCGCCCGGGATGGTCGGGGATGTCGCGGCTGCCGTAAAGAACTCCCGGCTCGGGGCGGCCATGCACGATCGCCTTGTCGCCATGGCAGACCACGCAGCCAATGTTGAGCTTGCGCACGGTGGCCTTGTCATCGGCCAACACCGCCCGGGCCAGCTCGGCCGCGGCCTGGTCCGAGGCTGGCAGCAGCTGGGGCAAATGGCACTTGGCGCATGGGAAATTGGCGGCGGCCGAGATCTTGGCCGGGTCCTTGATGGCCAGCGGCCCTCCCTTGAGATAGGGTCCCATGATGATCCAGTCATCCATGCCCATCAGAGACCGGGCGTGGTGCGATCCCTCCCATTGCTGGTGAATGTCTTCGTGACACTCGCGGCAATTTGATGAATCATAGCGGGCGATCAGCCCGGCCAGGTCGTTCGCGGCGGTTTGGGATGCCGGCAACGGCCGTGGTGCGGCCCAGGTCAGCCACATGATGCCGAGCAAGCCCAGCGCCGACGCGCCGGCTTTTATTGCGCGCGACATCTGGTCCGCCCCTTCAGCCCTCCAGGAAGGGCATGACCGCGAAGTAAATCCCCAGCACGCCAATGGCCACGCCGGCCGCCTTGCGGAACCATATTGACCCCGCCTGCATGGAGCCGTTGTCCAGGATGCGCTGCACCAGGGCGGTGGAGCTTCCCGCCACGGCGATGGGCAGGCTGTGACCGATGCCGAAGAGCGCAATCAGCAGCAAGCCGGTCATGATCTCCTGCTGCACGGTGATGATGGCCAGAATGGGGGCGATGAAGCCGAAGGTGCAGGAGCCGGAGAGCAGGCCATAGGCCAGCCCCAGGATGAAAGCTCCGCTGAGGCCCTTCACCTTCAACCTGGCCATCATCCCACCGGAAATGGAGCATTGGGCCACCCCCAGCATGTCCAGGGCCACCCAGATCAGGACCGCGCCCACCAGGATGGTCCACCAGGAGCCCACGTCGCCCAGCATGCGCCCCAGCAGGGTGCAGGCCACCCCCACCGCGGCGATGGTCAGGAACAGGCCGCCGGTGAAGGCGAAGGCGTAGTGCGCTCCCCGCCAATGGTGCGCCGTGTCCCGCTGGCCGGCCACGTAACCCACCATCAGCGGGATGGAGGCCAAGTGGCAAGGGCTGAAGATCACGCTGACCATTCCCCACAGGAAACAGCCAACGGCGGCCAGGAAGCTTCCGCTGATCATCCAGGCGTTGAGAGTCAGGAAGAACTGATCCATGCCGGCGCTCCTACTTCACCCCCAGTTTGGCCAAGGCCGCCTTGATGCTCTCCTTGTCCATGAACCCCAGGTGACGTCCCACTTCATTGCCCTGGGCGTCGTAGAAAATCTGGGTCGGGATGCCACGGACACGATACTTGTCCACTGCGGCGCGATCATAGCGCACATCGATGTAGGCGATCACCGCCTTGCCCGCGTACTCCTCCTTCAACTCTTCCAGAATGGGAGCCATCATCTTGCAAGGGATGCAGGCGCCGGCCCCCACGTCCACCAGGTTCACCATGCCCTTGATCGGCAGCTCCTGGCTGCTTCTCGCCGCGAACGGGCCCATGGTCATCATCGCCAGCAGCAAAAGCGGTACAGTTACAAACTTGGGCAGGGCCCGCATCCGGTTTACTCTTTCGATCAATTGCATGCTTTCCACCTTGGGGGCGGGGCATCGGCATGAACTGGGAAGGAGGGTTCAACGCCGATGCCCCGACTAAGGGTGATGGTTTCAGGCTTCTACTTGATGACGAAATGGGCGCGGCGATTGGCGGCGTAGGCCTCCTCGGTGTGGCCCGGCACCAGCGGCCGCTCCTTGCCGTAGCTGACGGTCTCCATCCTCTGGGCGGCCACACCCATGGACTGCAAATAGGCCTTGGCCGCCAATGCGCGCTTTTCGCCCAAGGCCAGGTTGTAGGCGGACGAGCCGCGCTCGTCGCAATGGCCCTCGATGATCACCGCCACCCCGGGGCGCTCCGTGAGGTAGGCCGCCTTGTCATTCAAGATCTGCCGGGCCTCGGGTCGCAGATCGTAGCGATCGAAATCGAAATGAATATCTTGGTTCTCGAACTGGGTCTTGAGTTGCGCTTCCCGGATCGCCTGCTGCTGGCGCAGGCGTTCGGCCGCGTCATCGGTTGGCGCTGGCGCGGGGGCCGTCGCCTCGGGTGTCGGGGTCGGCGTGCTGGCGCAACCAGCCAGGCCGAGCAGCAACAAAGCGCAGACGCCAAAGACCATCCATCCCAACTTGCCTTGATACCGTCGCATCTCTTTCCTCTTTCGTTTTCCAGACCAAGGGTAAGGCAAGTCCCGGACCTTCAGGGCTTGCAGCTCACATGACAGACCCCGGTGGGGGTCTCCACCGCATACGGGAAATACTTGCGTTTGAAAACGAGGGCCACGTTGACCAGACTGATGAGCACCGGCACTTCCACCAAGGGGCCGATCACCGCCGCGAAGGCCTGGCCCGAATCCAATCCAAAGACCGCCACCGCCACCGCGATGGCCAACTCGAAGTTGTTGCTGGCCGCGGTGAAGGACAGCGTGGTGGCTTGCTCATAGGTGGCCTTGGCCTTGATGGACAGCCAGAAGGAGACCAGGAACATCACCACGAAATAGATGCACAGGGGAATGGCCACCCGCACCACGTCCAGGGGCAGTTCCACGATGTACTCGCCCTTGAGCGAAAACATGACCAGAATGGTGAACAAAAGGGCGATCAGGGTGATGGGGCTGATGCGGGGGATGAACTTCTCCTCGTACCACTGACGGCCCTTGGTCTGCAGCCCTATGACCCGGCTGAGCACGCCGCCGATGAAGGGAACGCCTAGGTAGATGAAGACGCTCTCGGCGATCTGGCCGATGCCGATGTTCACCACCACTCCCTGCAGACCAAGCCACTGCGGCGCCAGGGTAATGAAGAACCAGGCGTAGACCGAGAAGAACAGCACCTGGAAGATGCTGTTGAAGGCCACCAGGCCGGCGCAGTACTCGCGATCACCGGAGGCTAGGTCGTTCCAGACGATGACCATGGCGATGCAACGGGCCAGGCCGATCAGGATCAAACCCACCATGTATTCGTGGTGGCCGGAAAGGAAAGTCACGGCCAGGGCGAACATCAGCATGGGGCCGATGACCCAGTTTTGCACCAGGGACAGCGCCAGCACCCGGAAATTGCGAAACACCTGGCCCAGCTGTTCATACTTCACTTTCGCCAGGGGAGGGTACATCATCAGGATTAGGCCAATGGCGATGGGAATATTGGTGGTGCCGACCGAGAAGTGATTGATCACTTCCCGCACCCCTGGGTGCAGCCAACCCCAGCCCACCCCCACCAACATGGCCAGAAAAATCCAAAGCGTCAGGAAACGGTCCAGAAAGGACAGCTTCTTGATACCTGGTTCAGTCACCGCATCTCTCCTTGCCAGGTCTTGACGTCAGGAATCCAAGGACTCCGGCAGCCGCTCCACCATGGATCGGATCTCGTCGCGCACCCGGCGGTAGTGGCCCAGGGCCTCCTCCTCGCTGGCGGCGCCGGCGGCCAAATACGGCGGATCGTCGAAGCCCTTGTGAACCCGCTTGGCCACGCCGGGAAACAACGGGCAGGACTCGCGGGCGTTGTCGCAGAGAGTCACCACCCAGTCCCAAGGCTGGCCGACGAATGGATCGATGGTTTTGCTGGTCTGGCCGGAGATGTCAACGCCGATCTCGGCCATGACCTTGACCGCGCGCGGATCCACGGACTTGGGCTCCACCCCGGCGCTGTGGGCCTCGAACTCGGCGCCACGCAGGGCGTTGGTCAAGCCCTCGGCCATCTGGCTGCGACAGGAGTTGCCGGTGCACAAATAAAGGATGCGACGTTTATTCATGACAATTAACCCGCCGAACCTGAATCATCGCGCCCGCCACCATTGCGTAACCCGCTGCTTGATCTGATCCCGAATGGCCCTGACCGTGGCCAGGCGCTGCTCCTGGTCACCCCCCACCGCGGCCGGATCGGGAAAGGGCCAGTGCAGGCGGTGCGTGATCCCGGGAAAGATCGGGCATTGATTTTCGGTATCATCGCACACGGTGATCACGTAATCATACAACTTTCCCTGTCGATATAGCTCAAAGACGCTCTGCGGCCGTTGCCCGCTGATGTCGATCCCTTCCTCGGCCATCACCTGGACGGCCAAGGGATTGAGCGGCTCGGGTTTAAAACCGGCGCTGTCCACCTCCAGATCGTCGCCCGCCAGTTGGCGCAGATAGGCCTGGGCCATCTGGCTGCGAGCGCTGTTGTGGACGCAAACGAACAACACCCTTGCCTGGGACATGGACTCCTTCATTCAGGGGTTGGCGAACACCATGTCCCTAATCATAACAGAGGCGCTAACCAGTGAATATGACATTATATCGTCATGATATGGCATCGCCAGCGACCTCTGGCCAAGTCTTTTCGCAAGCCCTCGAAAATCCCAACCCACCCCCTGGGCCCAGGCCCCGGACCGATCCGTCGGGCCCGGACACGCTGGCTGCCGACGGTCATCCCATCATCTATTTCATCATGTTGCGCATCTGGTCCGGGCCCATGCCTCCCCTCCCCATCATCGGCATGCACAATGGCATCATCTCCGCCATCATCTTGCCTGGGGTCCGGCCAAAGGTCTCGGCCATGATCGGCATCGCCTGCTGCATGAAGGCCAGCTTTTCCTCGTCGCTCAATGCCTTGAACTGATCAAGAATGGTTTTCATCTCACGCCTCCGTTCAATTTCAATCGCTTTTGGGTGAGCGTCATCCCTGACCCGCGAGTCGGCGAAAGCTATTCGTCGGCGACGGGATCCTTTTCCCGTGGGTGGTAATTGGCCTCGCAAACCGGCGCGCAATGCGGACGCATGCGATCGCGCAGTTTCTTTTCCAGGCACTCTTTCATGAAGGCCAGCGCTTCCTGGGCGTCTTCGTCGAGCAGGATGCCCATCATCCTCTGTACCTCGGCTGGCTCCAGCTCCAACAGAATCTTGTCCATGTGAGGGCGCATATGGCCTCCCGCGATTATTCGAGCCTTAGGAGCTCGGGCGCGGTATCAAGCCTGGTTCTTGGCGGCCTGGCGGGCGGCGTTCTTGACCGTCTCCAGGGTGGCCCGGTCCAGGTTGAAGTCCTTGTTCTTGGCGATGCCGAGGTCGGTCAGGACGACATACCCGCGCAGGGGCACCCCGGCCTTCCTGAAGATGGCCTTGGCGCAGCCCACCTCGCAACCATCGAGCACCACCATCCGGGGCACGTCCTTGGCCGAGGCCACGAAGCCGGAAAGCTCGCCGCCGATGCCGGCCAGGCAATACATCTTGACGACACCATCCTGGGTCAGCTCCACGCAGGCCTGGTTGGCGAGCTGGCCCACGCCGGTCATGATCAGGCCGATGACGAGATAGTTGTAGTGGTAGGTCTGGGCGATGTAGGCCCCCAGGTAGGAGAAGCTGCCGATGATGAAGATGCCTTCCAACAGAACCAGGACATAGGTGCCCAGGCTTCGCCTGTCCCCGAGAAGCTTGGCGTAGGGGGCCAGCAGGCGGCTTTGAGGGTTGCGGGTGGAGGGAAGGGCCTTGTAGCTCTTCACCAGCATCAGGGTGGGGATGACCGACAGCAGCGCATACAAGGCGAAGACACCCCGCCAGCTCACGAAGTAGGCGGTTATGCCGCCGATGGCCATGCTGAGGCCCTGGCCCAGGAAGGCGATGCCCATGAAGGTTCCGATGGCCCCCTGGCGCTCCTGGAGCGGGAAGAGGTCACCGATGAGCGCCAGGGATATGGGCATCACGGAGGCGGCGAAGACTCCAGTCAGCCCCCGGTAGAGGCTCAGGTCGAACAGACCGAACCCCAGGGCGCATAATCCCGTGGCCAGGGTGAAGATAACCATGGAAAAGGTGATGACCTGTTTCTTGCCGTAACGGTCGGCCAAGGGGCCGAATATTAGCTGGAAAAGGCCGAAAGGGACCATGTAGGCGCTGATGAGCAGGCCGGCCTTGGTGATGTCCACGTCGAGATTTTCGGCAATGGCTGGCAGGATGGGCGACACCACCCAGTTGTCGGCCATGACCACGAATCCCGCCAACCCCAGCAACCCGATAATGCTTTTCTTGTTCATGTCGTTCCTCGGCCGGGCGCGCTCGGTTGTTCCGCCTGCTCCTCGTCCGGTATTCCGTCAGTTGTCCGACGCGACTCTTCGGCGCCGGTTCACTTGCCCAACCAGGCCAGCACTTCCTGCTTGCTGGGCACCTTGCCCACGCTCTTGACCTGGCCGTCGATCACCACCGCCGGGGTGCCGAACACCCCGTAGGCCGCGATCTCCATGACCCCGGTGACCTTCTCCACCTGGGCATCCGCGCCCGACTCGGCCACCGCCTGCCGGACGATCTCCTCGGTCTGCTTGCACTTGGGGCAGCCCGGCCCCAGAACCTTGATGTCCATGCTTAGCTCCTTCCTCCTGGGATTACACGAAAAACGCGCCGTAGACCATGCCGGCCACGGTGGAAAGGATCACGATAATCGAGCAGAAGACCACCGTCTTTCTCCAGCCCATCACCCCGCCGATCACCAGCATGTTGGGCAGCGACAGGGCCGGACCGGCCAAGAGCAGGGCCAGGGCCGGCCCCTGGCCCATGCCGGAGCCGATCAGCCCCTGCAGGATGGGTATCTCGGTCAGGGTGGCGAAATACATCAGCGCCCCGGCCACCGAGGCGAAGAGGTTGGCCCAGAGGGAGTTGCCGCCCACCAGCATCTGGATGTAGCGCTCGGGAATCAGCGCCTCGTGCCCCGGCCGACCCAGCAGGAAGCCCGCCACCAGCACTCCCGCGCCCAACAAGGGGAAGATCTGCTTCATGAAGCCCCAGGTGGACTGCACCCAGGTTTGCAACTCGTCCTTCTGGAACCAGGCTCGCAGAATCAGGCCCAGGACGACCAGCAGGGCCACGGTCAGGTACCACTTGGCCGCGAAGATCATCTGCCACAGGCCGCCCTCGCCCTCGGCCGGCCTGGCGAAGGCCGCGAAGACCAGGATCAGCACCATGACCAGCATGAACACCGCCTCTTGCCACAAGGCCCGGCCCTTTTCGCCCTCCTCGGGCAGGTACATCTGCCCGGCGGTGCGCTGGGCGTCATCCTTGCGGAAGATGAATGCCATCAACAGGCCGGTGACCACCGCGAACAACACAGCGCCCACCGCGCGCGCCAGGCCCAGCTCCCAGCCCAGGATGCGCGCGGTCAGCACGATGGCCAGCACGTTGATGGCCGGGCCGGAGTAGAGAAAGGCCGTG
>JAIWNN010000004.1 GCA_020216805.1 Desulfarculus sp.
GCCATCGGCCACCCCCACTCGGCCACTATCCAGGTGTTGGAACAAGCCTCCGCTCGTTTGCGGGCGGAGGTGGAGTTGGTGCCGGTATCGCGTCTGGTCAAGGCGCCCGGGGAACCTAGCCTTGACAAGCCCGCCGCCAATCCTTAGGCTCAGGCAAGCCAAGGGAGGAGCGAGTTTGAGCGACGAACTGGACGTTTTGCGGCAATACCTGGCTCGGCGCTCAATGCGCTACACACCCGAGCGAGAGGCGGTGGTGCGCGAGATTTTCTCCCGTCACGATCACTTCACGGTGGAGGAAGTCTACCTGGCGCTGTACAAAAAGCGTCGACATATCTCGCGCGCCAGCGTTTATCGCACCATCCCCATACTGGTGGACGCCGGTCTGGTGGCCCCGGTTTTCCAGGAAGGCGGCATCACCCGCTATGAGCACACCTATGGCCACGAACACCATTGCCATCTGCGCTGCCTGAGTTGTGGCATGGTGGTTGAGTTTTCCGAGCCGGCTCTGGCGGCGGTGGAGGAGCGTCTGGCCAGGGAGCATGGCTTTGCCATCCGCGGACACAAGCTCGAAGTGACCGGCACCTGCCCGACCTGCCAAAAGCAATAGCGCCAAGCCGTTCAAGGGCTATCGCTAAACCCAATTAAATCCAAATATTGGAACATGGTTCCGAATTATCAATGCCAGTCGTTATCCTCGACCAAGGCGCGCAAGGGAAAATCTTGTTACAAACAACTGGGTCCACCACAGCATGGAACGCGCTTCATATTTATGGAAGAACGCGGTCGCGAAACGAGCCAGGGGAAAACCTGTATTAGCTGACAATCAATGACATTGCCAGACTGGGTTGGCCGGCCTTGAACGGGTGGATTAAGGTTGCCCAAATGTCATCAGCCCGAGATGGAACGCTAATCCTTCTCGGGCTGATATTGGGTGCCAACGGGCGTAAGCTGGTCTTGGCTGGATGCAAAGATGACGGAGCGGGCCTGGTTTAGCTGTTGACTGGCAGCAAGCGCCAGGCTTTGGAGCGCCCCCGAGGCTTTTCCAGATAATAGGAGTCGCCCTCCTTGGCTCCGGTCAACTCACTGAAATCACTAATAGTCAAGCGACCGGTGGTGGTGACCTGATAGACGCTTTTCTTTTCCACCTTGCTTGGGCGCGAGGATTGTTTGATCTCGCCGGCCTCGACCATGGCCTGCTTCAACTGTTGGGCGAATTCCACAGCGGTCATGGCCCTGATGTCGCCTTTGGCGTTGCTGGTGGAAAAACCTTCGCGGATGTCCTGCTCCGGCACACCCTCCTTGACCTGCTTCAGCAGGCGGGCGCGATCTTCCTTGGTCCATCTCGAAGTTCTGGCCATTTGGCATCTCCTTTATGATGTACAGGGGCTTTTTTCATATATCTCCGACAGCCAGCTTTGTGTCAAGTGAATATTGTTTCCCTCCCGGAAAACTAAACGCGCTCTCGGGATATTTGGTCGACATATCTCCGTGGGTTATGTTTGGATTGTGGACATTGGCGAGTGGCGGCGAAAATGAACCGGCGAATAGCCCATCCACGCCGCGGCTAATAATCCAATCACCCGATTCGCCCGAGGCCCAACTTATCCGCAAAAAACCACCCAACATAAGTGGCGACGTTGATCATCGATCTCCGGTTATCGCGTGACGCCCTGAATGGTCAAACCCTCGGGGCTGCCGCTTCATCCCGAGCTGTATTCGGAAAGCCCCCGGTTGGTGGAGTAGTGCAGCTGTCGGGGCGCCACGCGCAAGGTTTGAGCCCCTGGATTCATGTTCGCGCCATGGATCGGTGGGATCGGCCCAACAATTACGCCCATTTTATGGATGATCGCTCTCGGACGGCGGCCCGCCCCTTGGCCGGGCGGCTTGCCTCTGTTATAGGTTAAGCTTCGCCCCCACCTTGGAGAATGACATGCATTGGGCGTGGTTCCTGATAATTTTCCCGGCGCTGGCCGCCTTTCTGGTCCTGGGCCCCTGGCTGTGCGGGCGACTGTTCCTGCCCGGCCTGACCCTGACCCTGCTGCGCCGGGGCGGGCCGAGCCTGACCCGGCTCCTGGGCCGGATCAAGCCCGGCTTGGAGTTCAAGCTCCTGGTGGCGGCCGGCAACCGCCTTTTTGGCCGCAAGTTCGCCGCCGCGCCCTATCAGCGCCGTCTGCTCTTCCTACCTTTCTGCCTGCGGCCCCTGGATTGTCCGGCCGAGGTCCATCCCGAGACCGGGCTCTGCTGCCTGGGATCCTGTCCGGACTGCGAGCTGGGCCGCCTGCGCCAGGAGGCCCTGGACCTGGGCTACGAGCAGGTCTACGTGGTGCCCAGCTCCCGGATCATGAGCGGCCGGGGGCTATTGCCCAGCGACCAGTTCATCAAGGCCAAGCTGGCCCAGCACGCCCCCCTGGCCGCCCTGGGCGTGGTCTGCGAATGGCACCTGCGCCAGCGCCTATTGCCCGAGACCAGGGTCGGCCGCTCCGGCTACCAGGTGCGACAGGGCGTCAAGGCCGCCCTGCACGGCGTGCTTCTGGAGGCCAAGAATTGCCGCCAGGCCCAGGTCAACTGGGACCGCGTCCGCCGCGCCATGCTGTTGAAGGCTTTTTAGGAAAGAGAGAGCCGGGGGGAAACCCTTTTGGGGACAAAAGGGTTTCCCCCTAACATGCCCCCTTCCCAAAAAACTTTGCCGGTTGGGCTCGACCATATGAAACCGCCCGGTTTCAGCTTCGCTGGGAATGAATAGATGAACGCCGCCTTGGTTGTCCTGCTGGCCCTGGCCGCCGACGCCCTGCTGGGCGACCCGCCCACCTGGCCCCACCTGGTGCGCTGGATGGGCCGGGCCATCTCCAGCCTGGAGACCTGGCTGCGGCGGCGCTATCAGACCCCCGCCGGCCTGCGCCTGGCCGGGGCGCTTTTGGCCATCAGCGTGGTGGGCGGTTTCGCCTGGGCGGCCCAGATCGCCCTGGCCCTGGCCTGGGGCCTCTGGCATCCCCTGGGGTACCTGCTGGCCGCGCTGCTGGCCTTCCAGTGCCTGGCCTTGGGCCAGCTCTGGCGCGAGGCCCGGGCGGTGGCCGTTCCCCTGGAGGCCGGCGACCTGCCCAAAGCCCGCGAGATGCTGGGACACATCGTGGGGCGCGACACCGACCGCCTGGACCAGGCCGGGGTGCGCCGGGCCCTGATCGAAACCGTGGCCGAGAACTTCAACGACGGGGTGGTGGCCCCGCTCTTCTACCTGGCCCTGGGCGGGCCGGTGCTGGCCGTGGCCTACAAGGCGGTCAACACCCTGGATTCCATGGTGGGCTACCGCGACCAGCGCTATATCGACCTGGGCCGCTTCTCGGCCCGCCTGGACGACCTGGCCGGCTGGCTCCCGGCCCGCCTCAGCGCCCTGCTCCTGGCCACGGCCTGCCCCCTGGTGGGCCTCGACGGCCGCCAGGCCTGGCGGGGGGCCCTGCGCGATCACGCCGCCCACAAGAGCCCTAACTCCGGCTGGCCCGAGGCCGCGGCCGCGGCCGCCCTGGGGGTGCGCCTGGGCGGGCCCAACTATTACGGCGGGGTTTTGGTGGACAAACCCTGGATCAACTCCACCGGCCGCGACCCGCTTCCCCCGGACGTCTCGGCCATCTTCCATCTCTATGGCGCGGCCTGCGCCCTGGCCGGCGGGGCCGCCCTCCTGGCGGTGTGGCAGACCCGGGGCTGGCTCTAAAACCCAGTCCGCTGGCGGATGAAAACCGCGTCCGAGCCTGGCCCGGACGCGGTTTCGGATTTTTCTTCCCGCCACGGAACCGAGCGGCTGTTCTCAAACTACCAGGCGAAAATCGGAATGGTGGCCCAGCCGCCCATGAACTCATCCTGGGTGATGTAGCCGTCGCTGTCGCTATCCAGGCGCTGGAAATGGCTAGCCGCGTTCTGGCCGTCCCGCCACTTGTCCATGAACTCCTGGCGGCTGATCCGTCCGTCGCCGTCGGCGTCCAATTCCTTGAAGCGCCGCGCCAGGTCTTCCTTGCTGATCACTCCGTCGCCGTTTAGGTCCAACTGGCGGTGGCGCACCGCGCAGGCGTTTTGGTCGCTCGCCCCGGCGCAGAACTCCTCGCGGGTCACCTTGCCGTCCTGGTTCACGTCCTTGTTCCAGAGCATGGTCTGGAGGTCAAAGGGCGTGCCCGGCGGCGGGGTGTCGGGGGGCTGGGGCGGGGCCGGGGCGGCCTGCGCCGCCCAGGGGGCCAGGGCCAGCAGCGCGGCCAGGCAGATGGAGAGAATCATGGGAGTGCGGCGCATCTCGCGGCTCCGAAAAAGGGTTGGTTGATGGTTCCATCCCCGCATGCGGGACAGGGTGGCCAGTTATAGCACACCCTTCACTGGGTTGAAACCGCCCTCGGTCGAGGTCCAGACGAAAAAATCCCCTGGCGGCGCTCCGGTTTGGAACCCCGCCCGGGGGAGGCTTGATACCGAAAAATTCGGCGGCTAGCCGCGACCGCGCGCGCGCGCGCGGGCCATCTGACGGCGCAGGCGGCGCCGGGCCTGGCGCTGCTTGCGCCGGCGGGCGTCGGAAGGCTTCTCGTGCCAACGCTTTTCCTTGAGCTGACGGAAGACGCCTTCCTTGGTCAGCTTGCGCTTGAGCAGCTTGATGGCCTTCTCGACGTTGTTGTCCATGACCTGGACTTGCACTAATATCACCTTCTTTGCTGTAAAATTAGCCGATAGGCCGGCCTGGTCGGCTTGGCTGGCGTGGCTGGCCCGGGCGGAGTAAATATAACCAAGACCGTGCGGCATGTAAAGAGCGTTGCACCAGTTTCGATGGGGGATGGGATGACCAGGGCGCGCAAGGCGGGAATCAGCCTGGCCCTGGGCGGCGGCGGGGCCCGGGGCTTCGCCCACCTGGGGGTCTTCCAGGTGCTCACCCAACGCGGCATCCCGGTGCGATCCATCGTGGGCACCAGCAGCGGGGCCATCGCCGGGGCCGGCCTGGCCCTGGGTTACGACGTCGCCGAGATGGTGGAGCGGGCGCGGGAGTTCGCGGCCTCGCCCCTGGCCAAGGACCCCCGAGTCAAGGCCATGATCCGCGACGGGGTCGGCGAGAACCGGGTTGGCCTGGGCGACCGGGTGGGCCGCCTGGTCTGCCAGGGGCGTTTGCTGAAATCCCTGGTGCTGGACGACTCGGTGCTGGGTCAGGAGTTCTTCCGGGCCATGGTGGAGTTCTTCGCCCCGGACGTGATGATCGAATCCCTGCCCCTGCCCTTCGCCGCCGTGGCCACCGACAGCCGCAGCGGCCAGACCGTGATCCTGGACCGGGGTCCGCTGCGCGAAGCCCTGGCCGCCTCCTGCGCGGTGCCCGGGGTGGCCCCCCTGGTGCGCCACCAAGGCCGGGCCCTGATGGACGGCGGGGTCTGCTCCCTGGTCCCCACCCTGGAGGCCCGCCGGCTGGGCCACGCCCGTCTGCTGGCGGTGAGCGTGGACCGCGCCCTGGAGGCATCCCCGGCCGAGCCCCGCCAGGCCCTGGAGGTCTTCCTGCGCGCCGGGGACATCCAGGCCACGGTGCTCAACGAGCTGACCCTGCGCCAGGCCGACCTGGTGCTGCGCCCCCGGGTGGGGCACCTGCATTGGATGGATTTCGCGAAGGTCGAACAGATGGTCGAGGCCGGACGCCGGGAGGCCGAATCTCGTCTGGACGCCATCCAGCGCCTGGCCGCCGATCGCCTGGGCGACCGTCTGGGCCGGGCCTGGCGCGCGGCCCGGCTCTCCCTGGGCCGGCGATCGGCGGACACGGTGTGATGGAGCTGTTTCGACCCGACCAATCCCCGTTCAGCGCCGGAAGCCAGGCCCCCCTGGCCGAGCGCATGCGCCCCCAAAGCCTGGCCGAGTACGTGGGCCAGGCCCACCTCCTGGCCGCCGACGGCCCCCTGACCAAGCTCATCGCCAGCCAACGCCCCACCAGCCTGATCTTCTGGGGGCCGCCCGGCACCGGCAAGACCACCCTGGCCCGGCTCCTGGCCCAGGACTGGCAGGCGGACTTCGTGGAGTTCTCGGCGGTGCTCTCCGGGGTGGCCGACATCCGCCGGGTGGTGCAGGAGGCCCGCGAAGCATCAAGGCGTCAGCGCCTGACCGTGCTCTTCGTGGACGAGATCCACCGCTTCAACAAGGCCCAGCAGGACGCCTTCCTGCCCCACGTGGAGTCCGGGGTGATCGTGCTCTTGGGCGCCACCACCGAAAACCCCAGCTTCGAGATCATCCCGGCCCTGCTCTCCCGGACCAGGGTCTTGGTGCTCAATCCCCTGGGCGAGGATGACCTGGCGAAGATCCTGGAGCGGGCCCTGGCCGACCCCGAACGCGGCCTGGGCGGTTATCAGGCCCAGGTCAGCCCCGAGGCCCGGGCCCACCTGATCGCCACCGCCTTTGGCGACGCCCGGCGGATGCTCTCCAGCCTGGAGGCGGCGGTGCTGACCGCGCCCCTGGGGCCGGGCGGAACCCGGGTGGTTGACCTCCAACAGGCCGAGCAGGCCATCGGCAAAAGCGCCCTGCGCTACGACAAGGCCGGCGAGGAGCACTACAACCTCATCAGCGCCCTGCACAAGTCCCTGCGCGGCTCGGACCCGGACGCGGCCCTCTACTGGCTGGCCCGGATGCTGGCCGCCGGCGAGGACCCCCACTACCTGCTGCGGCGCATGGTGCGCTTCGCCAGCGAGGACGTGGGGTTGGCCGACCCCTACGCCCTGAACCAGGCGGTGGCCGCCCTGGGGGCCTTCGACCTGTTGGGACGGCCCGAGGGCGAACTGGCCCTGGCCCAGGTGGCGGTCTACCTGGCGCTAGCCCCCAAGTCCAACGCCGTCTACACCGCCTTTGGCCAGGCCCAGGCCGACGCGGCCCAGTTGGGTCCGCTGGAGGTGCCGCTCGCCATCCGCAACGCCCCCACCAAGCTGATGCAGGGCTTGGGCTACGGCCGTGATTACGAGTACCCCCACGACCACCCCGACGCGGTGGTGGATCAGCAATACCTGCCCGACCGGCTCCGGGGCCGGCGTTACTATCAGCCCACCGATCGGGGGCGCGAACGTCAGATTCGGGAAAGGCTTAGGGAGTTGCAGACCGCCAAGGCGCGCCTGCGCCGGGCCCGGGGGGGCGGGTCGGAGGGCGGCGAGGCGCCGGGGAAATGAAGCTCACCCCTCCATCCCAGGATGGAAGGGCGAGACCGGCCACCGGGAGAAAATAGTCGCTATTTCACCACCCGCAGCCGGGCTCCGCCCCGGGAGCGAAAGACGCGCCCCTGCTGCTGGCAGCAGAGCTTATCCTTGACCCGCACTGCGTTGATGATGAAGAAGTTGATCACCGCCCGCTCCCATTCCTGGGTGTGGTCGGCTTGGTCCATGCGGGCTTGTATCTCGGGTAGAAGAGCCTTGAGCTCCTCCGGGTCCAGCTCCAAAATCGCGTCGGCCAGGCGGTCCAGGGTTTGCTTCACGGATGATCTCCCGGACAGGGGGCGCATTTTCTCGTTCCACATGCTGTAATTTGGGGTCAATATAGACTCGTTGACTGGGTTTGTCAAACATCTGTAACCCGCTGTCCAGCTTGTTCACCACCGTCGGCCTCCGTATAATCACCTAGAGACGGCGGGAATGAAGCATCGCCTAACTACTTGTCAGATAAGATATATCCCTTGCCCGGGGTGGAAAGGATTCATCGCATGGCCCCCACCGACCTGCGCCTGGACTACGCTTACTGCACCGCCGACGCCCTGGGCGGCGTTCACGGCGTCGCCCGCCAACGCGCCGTGGAGCTGAGCCAGAGCTTCATCCGGGTCCATGCGGAGCTGGAACGCGGCCGCCAGGAAGGCCGTCTGGGCTTTTGGGAGCTGCCCCAGACCCCGGCCGCCGAGTTGACGGCGATCAAATCCCAGGCCGAGCGCCTGCGCGGCCTGGCCGACAACCTGGTGGTGCTGGGCATCGGCGGCAGCGCCCTGGGGGCCACGGCGGTGGACATGGCCCTGAACGGGATCTGGCGTCATAGCCTGCCCCGTCGCCAGGACGGCATGCGCCTCTACGTGGCCGACAACTCCGACCCACGCATGTTCACCAGCCTGTTGGAGGGGCTGGACCTGAAGCGAACCGCTTTCAACGTCATCAGCAAAAGCGGCTCCACCGCCGAGACCGCCGCCCAGTTCATGGTGGCGTTGGACCGCCTGGAGCAGGCGCTGGGCCCGGAGGAGGCCCGCCGCCGCCTGGTGCTGACCACCGACCCGGTGGCCGGCAGCCTGCGCCCCCTGGCCACGTTGCAGGGGTTCCCGTCCTTGCCGGTGCCGCCCAACGTGGGCGGGCGCTACTCGGTGCTGTCCGCAGTGGGTCTGTTGCCCCTGGCCTGCGCCGGCCACGACATCGACGCCCTGCTGGCCGGGGCCGGTCGCATGGCCGCCCGCTGCCTGGCCCCGGAGATGACCGCCAACCCGGCCTATCTCTTCGCCGCCCTGGCGGTTGATTTCTGGCGGAGGGGGCGCAACATCCTGGTGATGATGCCCTACGTCAGCGACCTCTTCGGCCTGGCCCAGTGGTTCGCCCAGCTATGGGCCGAAAGCCTGGGCAAGGCGTTGAATCTGAAGGGCGAGACCGTCAACCTGGGCCAGACCCCGGTGGCGGCGGTGGGGGCCACCGACCAGCACAGCCAGCTTCAGCTTTACATGGAAGGCCCCCACGACAAGCTGATCTGCTTCATCACGCTGGACAACTACGGTTGCGACCTGGAGATTCCGAGCCTGTACCCCGAGCTGGACGCCATGGCCTACCTGGGCGGGCGCTCCCTGGCCGAGCTGATCCAGGCCGAGGCCAAGGCCACCGCCGCCGCCCTGGCCGACCAGGGCCGGCCCAGCCTATCCCTGCGCCTGCCCCTCCTGGACGAGGACGCCCTGGGCCAGGTCATCTTCCTGCTGGAGGCGGCCACGGTGGCGGCTGGCGCCCTGCTGGGCATCGATCCCCTGGACCAACCCGGGGTGGAGCTGAGCAAAAAGCTGACCTACGGCCTGATGGGCCGGCCCGGCTTCGACTCCTTCCGCCAGCGCCTGGAGGAACTGGACCTGGGCCAGCGTTTCGTCCTATAACAGATGCGGGACCCGCCAGGAGCCGCCGTTGGCCAACTCGCTGAGCGAAAACCCAAGCCTTTACCAGGCTCCCGCGCTCGCGGCCGAGAGCGATCCGGTGGTGCGCCGGCCGTTCGAGCTGGTTAAATACTTCTCGGTCACCAGCTTGGTCATCATTTTGCTCTTCACCCTGGCCATCACCACCGTTATCACCCAGCGCAACACCCAGTTCATGCTGCACAAGCGCGAGCAGTACGCCCTGCTGTTGGCCGAGAACCTCAATCACCAAGTGATGGTGCGCTTCGTGGTGCCGGCCCTGCGCGACTATGGCGGCATCAATGTCGGCCAGCCCACCCAGTTCAGCCTGCTGGACGCGGTGGTCAAGAACACGGTGCACTCCTTCCAGGTGCGCCAGGTCAACATCCTGGACCTGGAGGGCAACATCATCTACAGCACCCAACCCGAGCACATCGGCCGGGTGGGCATCGAGGGCGCGGCCTTCCGGGCGGCGGCCAGCGGCTCCTACGCCAGCGTGCTGGAGCCCAAGCTGGACTACTTCGACTGGGGCGGGGGGCGCAACCAGGTGCTCAAGACCTTCATCCCCCTGCGCGACGAGCGCCGACTGACCGCCGAGTTGGGCCCGCCCCGGGCGGTCTTCGAGATCACCCTGGATATCAGCGACGACTTCGTGGAGATTCGCGGCAACCAGACCCTGATCGTGGTCACCCTGCTGGCCATGATGACGCTCTTGTTCGTGATCCTGCGCTCCATCGTCATCCGGGGCCAACGAGTCATGGCCGAGCGCGCCGCCCGCGAGGCCTCGCTCAAGGAGCAGCTCCACCACTCCGAACGCCTGGCCGGCCTGGGGCGGATGATCGCCGGCGTGGCCCACGAGATCCGCAATCCACTGGGCATCGTGCGCTCCACCGCCGAGCTGCTGGG
>JAIWNN010000007.1 GCA_020216805.1 Desulfarculus sp.
CGCTGGCGCAGGCGCTTGCCCAGGGTGGATTTGCCGGCCCCGGGCGGGCCGGAGAGCACGAACACCTGGCCCGCCACGCTCACAACTCGGCCTCGGTGTCGTCGGAGATGGAGATCACCGCGCCCTCGTACACGGTCTGTTCGTAGCGCTGGGCGATGGTCTCGGCCTGGATGGCCGAGAGGATGACGTGACCGGAGTCGGTGACGATGATGGAGCGGGTGCGCCGGCCCTGGGTGGCGTCCACCAGGCGGTGAGATTCGCGGGCCTCGTCGCGCAGGCGTTTCATGGGCGAACTGCCGGGGTTGACGATGGCCACCACCCGGCGGGCCACCACCGCGTTGCCGAAACCGATGTTCAGGAGCTTGCCGGCCAACTATCCGTCTCCATCATGCTGCCCACCGGCCCAGCCATGTTACGCTGGCCGGCCTGGTTATAGTCCGCTGGCCTGGGCCTCCCGCTCGATCACCTCGGCGGCCACCTCCGGATAGTACTTGGCCATGCAGTCCGGGCACAAGCCATGGGTGATGCGGGCCAAATGATAGCGCGCCAGGTAGGCGTCCACCTCCTGCCAATAGCCCTCGTCGTTGCGGACCTTCTTGCAGCCCGCGCAGACCGGCAACAGCTTGCGCAGGCGGGATACCTCCTCCAGGGTCTGGCTCAGCCGGAGGTTGGTTTCACTGAGCCTGCGCGCATAGCGGACCAGGTCCACCAAGCGGCGCACGGAATAGAAGATCAGGAGAATCGCGACGAAAACCGCCAGGCTGAACAGCTCGTCAAGCTCGTATTCCTCGTGGGCGCGGGTGTAGGCCGCGATGTGTTCCAGGAAATCATATTCGCGCGCCAACAGGTAGAACAGCAGGGCCAGGGTCAACAAGATCAGGGCGTCCACCACGGCCCGGTGGCGCAGGGCGCCGGCTCCGGGCTTGGCGCCAGTGACCGCCCGGGCAGGCGCTCCTCCTTGGTTGGCCATGGGTCCACGGCTCCTTCCCCGGATCGTGTCGTCCCATCGCCCGCGGCTTTTCCCGATCCGGTTACTCTATATTCTGCACCTGCTCTCGCACCCTTTCCAACTCCGCTTTCAATTCCACGATCAATTGGCTGGCCTCGGCGTCGGGGCTTTTGGAGCCCATGGTGTTGGCCTCGCGGTTGAGCTCTTGGATCAGGAAATCCAGTTTGCGCCCCACCGCCTCCGGGGAGGCCAGGAAGGCCCGGAACTGCTCAAGGTGGCTGCGGGCGCGCACCGCCTCCTCGGTGATGTCGCATTTGTCGGCCAGGATGGCCACCTCCAGGGCCAGGCGCTGGGGGTCCATCTCCACCTGGTCCATCAGCTTGGCGATGCGCTCATTCAGGCGCTGACGGTAGTTCTCCACGATCTCCGGGGCCCGGGCCGCAGCCTGATCGAACAGCTCGCCCAGGCGGTCCAGGCGTTGCTGCAGGTCCTGGGCCAGGGTCGCGCCCTCGGCCGCGCGCATGGCGTCCAACTCGTCCAGGGCTTGGTCCAGGGCCGGGCGCACCTGGTCCCACAGGGCGTCCAGGTCCGGGGACTCCTCCTGGGCCAGGACCAGGTCGCGATTGCTGAGATACGGCGCCAATCCAGGGTCGTGGTCGCTGCCCAGCTCCTCGCGCAGCTCGTCCAACACCCGGCGATACTCGCGCACCAAGGGGCGGTTCAACACCAGGCGCGGCGGGGCCTGCACCGCGCCCGAGGCGCTGATGCTCAAGGAAACCCGGCCGCGGATCAGGCGCTCGCCCAGGTGCTTCTTGATCCGGTCCTCCAGGGCGGCCAGGCCGGAGGGCAGGCGTAGATGATGGTCCAGAAAACGGGAGTTGACCGTGCGCAGCTCCACCACCCAGGCTCCCTCGCCCACCGCCGACTGTCCCCGGCCATAGCCGGTCATGGACTTGATCAAGCTTATCCTCCTTGCGCGGCGGCCTGGCGCAGCCGCCAGAGATGACGCCGCCGCAGGCCGGACATGATCTGGCCCAGCTCCTGGCCGGCGTAGTCGGGATAGGTCCAGGGCAGGGCCTGGTACCGTCCCTGGCGGTACCAAAGAGTCAACTCCTGCCAGAGTCCATTGCCCGGATCGAGGGGCAGGCGATGGCCGTTGTACTTGGTGGTGGCCAGGATCAGGCTGTCGCCGGTCAACAGCCCGGGGTCCAGATTGACCACTCGTCGTCCCTGGATCGCCAAGTCGGCCTCCAAAGCCCGGCACGCCAACTTGACCCGGACCAGTTCATCCAGCCCCACCGGCTCGCGAAAAGCCAGCAAACGGCGGGTCAGCGGCGCACCCATCTCGGCGGCGTAATACCCGTCGCCGGGAAAGGCCAGCGGCCGACTCAGGTAGTCCACCGCCCCCCAGCTCCGGGCCAAACGACGCACCGCCTCGGCCCGGGGCGCCTCACTGGCGGCCAGCAAGCTGACCACCAGGCAGGCCCGGGTTGGCGGTGGACCCGGCATTGGTCGTCTCCCAGGGTCGACCCGCCCCGACCCTAGGGCCGGCCGACGCTGACGTAGGTGAAACCCTCGTCGCGCACCTTCTGGGGGTTGTAGACGTTGCGCAGGTCCACCACCACCCGTCCTTGCATCTGGGACTTGATCCGTTCCCACTCCAGGTTCCGGAACTGGTTCCACTCGGTCATGATCACCAGGCAGTCCGCGCCCTGGGCGGCGTCATAGGCGTTTTCGCAGTAGACCAGGTCCGGGATCATGCGCTTGGCCTCGGCCATGCTGGCCGGATCAAAGGCCCGCACCGTGGCCCCAGCCTCCATCAGAGCCGGCAGGATGACCAGACTGGGGGCGTCGCGCATGTCGTCGGTGTTGGGTTTGAAGGCCAGACCCAGGCAGGCCACGGTCTTGCCGGCCAGATCGCCGCCCATGGCCCGCTTGATCTTCTCCACCATCACCAACCGCTGCCGGTGATTGACCGCCATCACCGCCTCCACGATCTGGAAGCGGTAGCCCTTGTCATGGGCCAGACGGGCGATGGCCGCGGTGTCCTTGGGGAAACAGCTGCCCCCGAAGCCCGGACCGGCGTGCAGGAACTTGGGGCCGATGCGGTTGTCCAGACCCATGCCCTTGGCCACCACGTTGACGTCCGCCCCCACCAGCTCGCAGATGTTGGCCATCTCGTTGATGAAGCTGATCTTGGTGGCCAAAAAGGCGTTGGAGGCGTACTTGATCATCTCCGCCGTCTCCACATCGGTGACCACGAAGGGAGTCTCCAACAGATAGAGCGGGGAGTAGAGATCCTTCATGATGGCCTTGGCCTGGTCGCTGGAGGCGCCCACCACCACCCGGTTGGGCCGCATGAAGTCCTCGATGGCCGAGCCTTCGCGCAAGAACTCGGGATTGCTGACCACGTCGAACGGAATCGGCCGGGCCTGCTCCTGGCGGATGATGGCCGCCACCTGCTGGCCGGTGCCCACCGGCACCGTGCTCTTGGTGACCACCACCTTGTAGTCGGCCATGGTGCGGCCGATGGAGCGGGCCACCTCCCAGACGTATTGCAGGTCGGCCGCGCCATCGTCGCCCTGGGGGGTGCCCACCGCGATGAAAATCACCAGGGCCTGGGCCACCCCCTGGTTGAGATCGCAGGTGAAATGCAACCGTCCCTCGCGGACGTTCTTGGTCACCAATTCTTCCAGCCCGGGCTCGTAGATCGGCACCTTGCCGCCATTGAGCATGGCGATCTTCTTCTCGTCGTTGTCCACACAGGTGACGTTGAGCCCCAGTTCGGCGAAGCAGGTGCCAGTCACCAAACCCACGTACCCCACGCCAACCACGCAAATATTCATGCCTCAGTTCCTTTGTCCAGCGCCGTCCCCACCGGGGTCCGGGTCGTGTCCGCGGTTGACCGGTCCAGATAGCGGCTGCCCATGGCCAATCCCGCCAGCAGCCAGAAAAACAGGCCGGTGTCATCCACGAAGAAGTCGTCGAACAGGTTGCGGATGCAGAAACCCGCCACCATGATCGCGGTGGCCGCCTGCCACAGCCTCGGGCCATCGCCCGGGAGCGGTGGAGAGCGCGGCCAGAGACAGGCCACCAAGGTGGCCATCACCGCCAGGATGGCCAGCAGACCCTGCAGGCCCAGTTGCAGGGCCAGGTCCACGAAGGTGTTATGGGCATGCCACAGCAAGGGCTGGTGGGTGCGGCGGAACTCGGGATAGGCCTTGCTGAAGCTGTGCCGGCCCAGGCCGATGCCCCGCCAGGGATTCTTGGCCAACTCCTGGGCCGAGAACTTCCAGACCGCCATCAGGTCGCCGGCGGTGCCGCCCACCGCCTCGGGATTCTCCAGCAGCTGGTGCCAGCGCTCGCCATGGTGCGAGCCCGGCGAGAGGAAGAGCACTCCCAGAACCAGCAGGCCGGCCACCGCCACCATGCAGGCGTTGCGCAGCCGGTGGTGGGTCACCACCAGGACGCACAGCCCCGTCTGGGTCACCATGGCCAGCCAGACCGCTCGGGAAAAGGTGAGGTACGCCCCGATGGCGTTGAGGAGCACCAGGGGGAGCCAGACCCACCACCAGCGGCGCGGCCCCAGGGCCAGGCCGAAGAGCAGCAGATAGGGCCAGACTTCCACCAGGTAGGTGCCATAGGAGCCGTAGCCGCTGTGCAGGGAGCCGGCCCGCACGAAGGGCTCCAGGGGGCTGCCGCCATAGGTGTGGAAAAGATAGAGCGCGGCCACCGCCATCACCCCGGAGCTCACCAGGATCGCGGCCCAGACCTGGCGCAGGTGACGCTCCTCATGGACGAAGTGCGCCGCGGTGTAGTACATCACCACACCCTTGAGCACCTCGGTGCGCAACTCCTTGAGGGTGTAGTGGAAATCCACCGCCGTAAACAGGCTGGCCACCGCCGTCAGCGCGTACAGGCCCAAGGGCAGCCAAAGGGCGGTGGCCCGAGGCCGGCGCCCAGGGTCCAAAGCCAGATTCAGACCCAGAAATAGAGCCGCACCCACCAGGCCGATCTCGCGGGCGGCGGTGATGGCCTCCATGGGAATGATCACCGTCAGCACCAGCAGGAACAGGCGGCCCAGACGGAAGCAGAGCTCGGCCCAGGTCTCGCGTCCGGCTGGGGAGGTGACGGCCAGGGTTTCCACTAGGCCAGGTACTTTCCCTGGCGGGCCAGGTCCACCAGGATGGCCAGACCCTCCTCGTAGCCGATGCCGATCTCATAGCCCAGCACCGAGCGGGTCAGGTTCAGATCGGCCAGGCTGGCCATCACGTCTCCGGGCCGGGGGGGGCGGAATTCGGGCTCGGCCTTGACCCCGATCAGGCGCTCCAAGATGGCCAGGAGCTCCAAGAGGTCATGGGAGCCGCCGCTGGCCACGTTCAGGGCTAGGCCGGCGGCTCCGGGCGCGGTGCAGGCGGCCAGATTGGCCGCCACCACGTTGGTGACGTAGGTGAAGTCCCGGCTCTGGCGGCCGTCGCCGAAGATCACCGGCCGCCGGCCCTCCAGCAGGGCGAAAATGAACTTGGGGATCACCGCGGCGTAGGGCGAATGCGGGTCCTGGCGGGGGCCGAACACATTGAAATAACGCAGGCTGACCGTCTCCAGGCCGTAGGCCTGGTGGAAAACCCGGCAGTAGTACTCCATGGCCACCTTATTGGCGGCGTAGGGGCTCTTGGGCCGCAGATCCATGTCCTCGCGCTTGGGCGCGAAGGGGTCCTGGCGGTCGCCATAGACCGAGGAGCTGCTGGCGCTGACCAGGCGCTTGACCTTGGCGTCGCGAGCGGCCACCAGCACGTTCAGGCCGCCGTTGAGGTTGATGTCGTGGCTCAGGATGGGATCCTCCACCGAGCGCTGCACGCTGGGTCGGGCCGCCTGGTGCAGCACGTAGTCCACCCCCTCCATGGCCCGATGACAGGTGGCCAGATCGCGGATGTCGCCCTCGATGAAGGTCAGTTGGCCGGGGCCGTTCTGGGCCGGGATCAGGTTCTCGCGTTTGCCGGTGGCCAAGTTGTCCAGGACCACCACCTCCTGGCCATCCTTGACCAGGGTCTCGGCCAGGTGGCCGCCGATGAAGCCCGCCCCACCGGTGATGAGATATTTTGCCACGAAATCAGTTCCTTCCTGTCGCCTGCCGCATCCCGGCCTGGAGGGCCTGGGTCAGGCGGCCGGCGGTCACCGCGCTGGTGCCCACCTCCCCCACCACGATGCCGGCGGCGTAGTTGGCCACCACCGCCGCCTCCATCGGGGTCAGACCGGACACCAGCCCCAGGGTCAGGGTGCTGATGACGGTGTCGCCGGCGCCGGTCACATCATAGACCTGTTTGGCCACGGTGGGGATGTGGGTTTCGGAATCTGGAGCGAACAGGGTCATGCCCCGCTCGCCCTGGGTGATCAATACCTGGGCGAACTTGAACTGCTTGAGCAGCTTGCGTCCGGCTTGGGTCACGTAGTCCGGAATCTCGGTCCCCAGCCCGGCGGCTTGGGCCGCCTCCAGGTGGTTGGGGGTGACGATGGTGGCCCCGCTGTAGAGGGCCATGTTGGGCACCTTGGGGTCCACCGCCCAGGGCTTGTTGTGCCGCACCACCAGGCTACGCAGGGCCTCCATCACCCGTCTGGAGATCACGCCCTTGGCGTAGTCGCTGACGATCACCGCGTCCACCTGGGGTAGTTTGCCCTCCAGGTGGGCGATGAGCGCGTTCTCCTCCTCGCGGGTGGCTGGCTTGCGGTTCTCGCGGTCCACCCGCACCACCTGCTGGCCATGGGCCACCACCCGGGTCTTGACCGTGGTGGGCCGGTCCGGGCAGGCCAGCACCCCCTGGCCGTTGACTTCCAGGTCATCCAGCAGCTCGCGCACTTGGCGGCCGGCCTCGTCCTCGCCCACCAGACCGCAGAGGCTGGCCCGGCCGCCCAGGGCGATCAGGTTGTGCAGCACGTTGGCCGCCCCGCCCAGCATGTAGGTCTCGCTGTTGACCTCCACCACCGGCACCGGGGCCTCGGGCGAGATGCGCCGCACGCTGCCCCAGATGAACTGGTCCAGCATCACGTCGCCCAGCACCAGGACGCGAGCCTTGGCGAAGCGGGACACCGCCTTGCCCAGCCGCTTGTAGTCCACCGCCAAGGTCATGGGTCCTTCCCTCGTTCGCCGGACACCGTTCAGCGCCCCGCGGTCAATCGCTCCACCGCCGTCAGGACCTCGGCCAGTTCGATCTGGCCGACCGGCCCCCGGCCGCCCAGTATTGTATGGCTAACTCCCCAAGGATGCCACACTTCCATGGGGGTATCCGCCCCCCAAAGCACAATCTGTGGGGTGCCCACCGCCGCGGTCAGGTGCATGGGACCGCCCTCGCAGGTGATCACCAGGCGGGCGGAAGCCAGCATGGCGGCGAACTCCTTCAGATGCGGCGAGCTGAACACCGGCGGGGCCGGATTCAAACCGGCCAGGACCTCGGCCACCCAGGGACCGTCGGCCGGAGCGTGGGTCACCACCACTCCTCCCGGCCGCGAGGCTAGCTCCCCCACCAAGGCCCGGTAGCGTTCGGGAGGCCAGAGCCGATCCGGTCGGTAGGCCCAGCGGGTGATGTTCACCAACAGCGGCCCGGGCCGGCCGCCCAGGCCATGGTCGGCCAGGAAGCGGGCCGCCATTTCCGCCGCCGCGCGGGGCACCTCCAGATATAGCCTTTTTTCGGGGCTGTCAACCGCGATGCTTTTCAACAGGTGGAAGCAGCGCTCGACCTCATGGACGCCCTGGGGCGGCCAGGGAGCGGGCAGATTATAGTAGAAACCCCACCTGGCGCGCCGACCCCGGGCCTGGGGACCCAGCCGCCAACGCGCGCCCGAGGCGTAGGTCAGCCAGGCCTGGCTGGTGGAGAAGTTGGAGCGGAAGGCGATGGCCAGGTCGAAGCCCTGGGCCCGGGTCTGGCGAATGACCTGCCCCAATCTGGCCAGGGACTCCAGGGCTCCGTGCTGCTGGTGCTTGGCCTTGGGATAGGCCCAGACCTGGTCCAGGGCGCGGTGGCCGGCGATGGCCTCCTGGGCCAGGGTGCAGACCACCGCCGCGATAAAAGCGTTGGGAAAGGCCCGTCGCAGGGCGTCCAGGGCCGGGGTGGTGCAGATCACGTCGCCGATGTTGTCGTTGCGCACGACCAAGATCTTGCGCACCTGGGCGGGGTCGAAGGGGCCGGGGTCGTCCTTGATCCGGCCCAGCAAGGCCAGGTTGTAAGCCGCCGACAACAGGCTCATGCCAGGCCCTCCTCCAGCCGGTCCACGCAAGCGGACCAGGAAAACAGCCGCCCCACCCGCTCCCGTCCCCGACGGGAAAGATCCTCGCGCCGGGCGGAGTCTCCCAGCAGGGCGTCAATGGCCGCCGCCAGGGCCTGGTCGTCCTTGGCCGGGACCAACAGGCCGCAGTCGCCCACCACCTCCGGCACTCCGCCCAGGTCGCTGGCCACCACCGGCAGGCCGCAGGCCATGGCCTCGGCGATGGCCAGACCCAGGGCCTCCTCGCCCATGCTGGGAAAAGCCGCCAGGCGACCCAGGGCGTAGAATCCGGCCAGGCGCTCCTGGGGCACGAAGCCCAGCAGGTTGACCCGCTGGGCCACCCCGGCCGCCCGCGCCCGGTCCAGGAGTTGATCGCGGTAGGGGCCTTCACCAGCCACCAGCAGGCGCAGATCCGGGTGGCGACGCTCCAGAATGGCCAAGGCGTTGATCAGGCGCTGCACGCCCTTCAGGGCCACCAGGCGCACCGCGCAGACCACCGCCGGCTGGCCAGGCGCTAGCCCCGCCCGCCGGGCCAGCTCCGGGTCCGGCGCGGCTGGGGCGAAACGCTCCAGGTCCACGCCCAGGTGATTGACCCTGGGCTCCACCCCGCTGGCCTGGGCCAGCTGCCGGGCGTTGAAGGCGCTGACCGCGGCCAGGTAGTCCAGGCGGCGGGCCAGGGAGGCGAAGCCGGGATAGATTTCGCCGCCGCCGCTCAGGAAGCCGATCCGGGCCCCGCAGCGCCGGCCGGCCCAGAGCACCGGGGCCAAATCGTAGGACTTGAAGGCCAGGATGCGCTGAGGCGCCAGTTCCAGCAGCCCGCCCACCGCCCGCCGGGCGAAGCTGAGGCGCTCCATCAGTTTGCGGGCCCGGCTGCCAAGGTCGGGGAATTTCTCGCGCGGGGTGAAGGGGTAGAGCCGCACCTCGACCCCCGGGACCGCCGACGGCAAGGGGCGCTGGCCGCGCCCGCCCAGGATGGTGACTCCATGGCCCCGCCGGGCCAACTCCCGGGCGATGGCCCAGACGCTCATCTCCACCCCCCCACCCTGGGTGGTGGTGGTGAGGTTGTAGAGCGCCCAGTTCACGCCGCCGCCTCCATGGCCGCCAGCAGGGCCCCAGCCCGGGCTTCCCAGGTGTAGCCCCGGGCCAGATCCCGGCCGGCGCGGGCTAATCCCTGGGCCAGGACCGGATCGCGCAGCAGGCGCTCCAACCCCTGGGCCAGGGCCTGGGGATCGTCGGCCCGGAACAGCCAGGCGTCCCGCTGGTGGGTCAGCACCGCCCGCGCGGCGGGCAGGTCCGGGGCCAGCACCGCGCAGCCCGCCGCCAGGTATTCGAACAATTTCAGGGGGCTGGTGAACTCGGCCGCGATGCGCTGGCCACCGCTGCCCGGCCAGACCGCCAAACGCGCCCGGCCCAGCAGCTCGCGCACCGCAGCCTGGTCGGCCTTGGGGCGCAGCACCAGGCGCGCTCCCAGGTTCAGTTCCGCGGCCAAGGCGGTCAGGCGTCGCCAGTCGCTGGAGCCAGGCTGGCCACCCAGGACCTCCAGTCGCGCCTCGGGGACCAGGGCCAGCGCCCGCAAAAGCAAATCCACGCCCTTCCAGGGTCCCAGGCCGCCGGCATAGGCCACCAGGTCTGGCTGACGGGCCTGATCGCCCACCGCGAAAAAGCTCTCCTCCACCCCCGAAGGCGCCAGGGCCACCGGGCCGCGCACCTCTGGTCGGCGGGCCAACTCCTCGGCCAGGGGCCGGCTGATGGCCGCCAGACAGTGAGCCCCGCCAAAAACCCGGCTCTCCATGGCCGCCAGCTTCGCCACCTTGGCCGGGGCTGCGCCTTCCTCGGCCGCGGTCTGGCTGAAAAGCTCGTGGGCCTCGAAGCACAGGCGCGGTCCGCTCGCGCCCAGGCGCGGCAGGAGATAATCGGCCAGTTTGAGGTGGCGCACCAGGATCCAGGAAAGCCCCGATCCGGCCAGGCGCCGCAGGCGGACGAGGCAAGCGCGATGATAAACCCCGTGCCAGGAAAAGGGCGGGCGCGATCCCGGCCCCTTTTGCAACATCGCCACCGGTTCCGGGATCAGGCCTCCCACACCGGCCAGGCCCAGTTCGGTCAGACAGGCCTGAAGGCCGGCAAAGCGCCCCACCACGAAGTGGATCCGAGCCCCCCGGCCGGCCAGGGCGCGCAGGGTGGCCGCCACCTGGATCCGACGAGCGGCGGGTTGGGCCAGGTGCTCAGGATAGCAGACCGCCAACCTCAAGCCCGGTTCTCCAGGCGGTACTCATGGCGGGCCAGCATCGCTTCCACCTCCACCAGGACCTGGTCCTCTCGCATGGCCAGCAGACACTCGGGATGGGGGCAGGTCTTGGTCAGGCATGGATCGCAGGTCACCGGCACCTTGACCACCCGGTGCATGTCCCCCCGAGGGCCGATGGTGATGTGGTCGGTGGGGCCGAAAAGCCCCAGGACCGGGGTGCCCACCGCCTGGGCCAGGTGCAGGGGGCCGGTGTCGTTGGTCACCAGCACATCCAACCGCGCCAGGATCGCCGCCAGTTGGCGCATGCCCAGGCCGTGGCCGTCGCGCAGGGTGGCGCCGGCGGCCCGTCTGGCTTGCTGGGCCAGAGCCAGCTCGTGCTTGCCGCCGATCAGGATCACCTCGGCTCCCTGGTCAATTAGGGCCCGGGCCACGTGGCCGAACCGCTCGGCCGGCCAGCGCTTGAAGACGTGGCTGGCCCCCAGCACCATGCCCACCCGTGGTCGGCCGCGGGGCAGGCCGCGTCGGGTCAGCCAGGCGTCGGCCTGGTCCAGCTCCCGCGGCGTGAGGAAAACCTTCATCCAGGCATAGTCCGGGTGCGGCTCCGCCCCCGCCCAGCGGGCCATCATCAGGCGCTTGTCCACCACGTGCAGGTCGTTGGAGACCTTGAGCTCGCGCATTCGGCGGTGGGGGATGTTCCAGCCCTGGATGTTCACCGCCTGGCCGTAGTGCAGCCAGGGCAGCAGGTTCACCAGGTCGTCGTTGGCGTGCAGCACCAGGAGGTGTTCATAACGACGGGCCTGCAGCCTGGCTCCCAGATATGAGCGTTGGAAGGGGTTGTTGCGATAGGGCAGCAATTGACGCAGGAAAGGGTTGTGCCGCAACAGGGGCAGGCGGTGCTGGTGTACCAGCACGTCCACGTCGTATTTCTGACCCAAGGCCACCAGGGCCGGGGTGCAAAGCACGGTGTCGCCGATGGCGGTGGTGCAGGCGGCCAAGACCGCCGGCCGCCTGGTCGGTGCTACATTTTCCGCCGTCGCTGCCATCTGCGCCCCAAGGCCTCCTTGCGCGCTCCCCACTCGTACCACCGACCCAGGTAGTGGGCCATCTTGCCCTGGCTCACCCGGTCGCGCAGCCGCATGGAGTTTATCACGCTCAGATCGAAAAGGCTGTGGCGGCAGTGGAGGTTGCCCCGTCGCAGCCCTCGCGCCGTCAGATACCCGGCCGCCTCGGCCGCCTCCGCCACCCAAGGCGCGACATCGCCGAAGGGGTAGGCCAACGCCACCACCGGCCGGCCCAGGACCTGCTCCAACACCTGGCGGCTGTCGGCCAACTCGGCCCAGAGCTCGTCCAGAGGCAACCAGGTCAGGGAACGGTGGTGAAAACTATGGGAGCCGATCTCGTGGCCCTGGGCGGCCAACTGGCGCAGATGGTCGGCGTTCATCAGCCTCAGCTCCCGCGCCGCGCCCTGGCTCCAGTAGCTCCTTCCGCCCAGGTGGCCCGCCACCGCGAAAAAGCTGGCCCTGAAGCCATACTCGTCCAAGAGCGGCAGGGCACGATCCAGCAGGTCCGCATAGCAATCGTCGAAGCTGATGTTGATGGCCCGGGGCGGCAGGAGCAGTCCACCGCCGTTCAGATGGCGGGCGATCTGCTCCAGGCTGACGCTCTGGACCCCCAACTCCCGCCAATGCGCCAGGTGGTCCGCGAACACCTCGGCCGGCACCGCGGCCTCCAAGTTGTCGCTGGCCACGCGGTGGAAATAAAAGATCGGCGCGCGGACCTTCATGCGTTCTTCCTTGCGGCCGTGGCTAAAGCCAGTTCAACCTGGTCCAGCCACGGCCCGACCTGGGGCAGATCGGCCGTGACCGGCAGCTCCATGGCCAACGCGGTCTGGCAGGCCCGGGCCAATTCAGCCGCGTCGGCCGGTTCGGCCACCAAAACCCCGTTCACCCCCGGCCGCACCAGCTCGGCGGCGCCGTTGGCCAGAGTGGTGACCACCGGCCGGCCCAGGTGGAGCGCCTCCAGGCAGGCGTTGGCGCAGGGGTCGTAGATGGTGGGCAGAAGCAGGCCGTCGCAGGCCGCGATGAGCCGGGGGGCGTCTTGGCGGCCGCCGAGGAACCTCACCCGCCCCGCCACCCTCAGGCGTTGGGCCAGACGTTGATAGGGCGCGACGCGGTCGCGGCCGGCCACCAGCAGGCGGACATCCGGCAGGTTGGCCAAGGCCTGGATGGCGAAGGCCAGGCCCTTGCGCTCGAAGCCCGAGCCTAGGAACAACAGCGCCGGTTGACCCTCGGTCAGGCCCAGTTCCGCCCGCGCGCCCGCGCGCACCGCCGGATCCCGGGCCGGGTCCAGGCGATCCTGGTCCACCGGGTTGCGGATCACCCGCACCCGCTCCGGTCCCAGGCCGTAGAACCGACGCAATTCCTCGGCCACCAGTTGGCTGTTGGCGATGACCAGGCGCAGTTCCGGGTGGGTGAGGGCGCGGCGCTCCAGATCCAGAAAAGCGCGGTGCAGAGGATTGAAGCCAAAGGACAGGCGCTTCCAGAAACTCTCGTAGGGCCGTCGGCGCTCCAGCCAGGCGGCGTGGACGCCGTCGCCGGCCCGCAGCACCGGCGCGCCCGGGGTGCGCTCCAGGCTGAGCCAGGCGTCCAGGCCCAG
>JAIWNN010000005.1 GCA_020216805.1 Desulfarculus sp.
CAGCCGCCTGGAGGCCAAGCAAAAGGCCCTGGCCGAGGTCATCGTGGAGGAATCCACCCGTTTGAACCGCATCGTCACCGAGTTCCTGGACTTCGCCCGGCCCCAGAACCCCGAACTGCGTCCAATTCGACTGGAGGACGTGCTGGAGCGCAACCTCCAGGTGCTGGCTCCGGAGCTGGAACGGGCCGGGGTGACGGTGACCCGGCGTTACGCCGCCCGCTCCAGCCCGGCCCTGGGCGATCCGGACCTGCTCTACCGCGCCTTCCTCAACATCTTCAACAACGCCGTCCAGGCCCTGGAGGAGCAAGGCCGGGGCAAGCTGGCGGTCGGCACCGGCGTGGTTGAAACCGGCGGGCAGACCTGGGTGGCGGCGGTGGTGGAGGACGACGGCCCGGGCTTCGCGCCGGAGGTCATGGGCCGCATCCTGGACCCCTTCTTCACCACCAAGGAGCAGGGCACCGGTCTGGGGCTGTCCATCGTCAGCAGCATCATCGCCAGCCACCAGGGCCGGATCGAGCTGGGCCGTTCGGAATCCCTGGGCGGGGCCCGGGTGGAGGTGCGCCTCAAACCGGCCTGACCGCCGGCCGCCGCCACGGAATAGCGAGGACTGAACGAGCCGGATGGGCCGGCTCGGGGCAAGACGACGCCACGTGAATCCAAGGGGGGAATAATTGATGCTGAAACCAACGCGCAACATCCTCTGTCTGCTGACCCTGTGCTGCCTCTGTCTGCCCGCCGCGCCGCTCCTGGCCGCCCCGGCCGCGCCCGCCGCGCCGGCGACACCGGCCGCGCCGGTCAAAGCCGAGCCCAAGACCTACCACCAATACCTGGAACGCCTGGAGGCCCAGGAAAAGGCCGCGGTGGAGGCCATCCTGGCCAAGCGGGCCCCGGCCATGAAGGAGCTGAAGGCCAAGTTGCGGGCCGGCGGCAAGGAGCTGAAGGAGCTGTGGCAGGCGGCCCAGTTCGACGCGGCCAAGTTCGCGGCCAAAGCCAAGGAGGTCAACGAGCTGGCCCACAAGCTCAACCAGTTGCGCCTGGAGGAGATGGCCGAGGTGCGGGCCAAGCTGGGGGCCAAGGTGCCCTTCCCCAAGGCCCGCTAGGACGATGCGGACGGCCCGGGGGCTGGCGGGACAGCCTCCGGACCGCCCTACCCACCCCGCCGCCACCCGCCGGACCGGCGGGCGGCCTTGTCCGGCGCCAGTGCAGAAACCGATCCGGCCCCTGGGGGCCTTGCCAGCGGAGCCAGCGTGGAGCGCATTCTCGTAGTCGACGACGAAAAAAACTATCTGGTGGTGTTGGACGCCCTGCTCTCCGAGGCCGGCTATGACGTGCTGACCGCGGCCGGCGGCACGCGGGCCCTGGCGGTGCTGGAAGAAGAAGAGCCCGACCTGTTGATCACCGACATGCGCATGCCGCGCCTGAGCGGGTTGGAATTGATGGCCCAGGTCAAGCAGATGCACCCCGACCTGCCGGTGATCGTGATGACCGCCTTCGGCACGGTGGAAAACGCCGTGGAGGCCATGAAGCTGGGGGCGGTGGACTACATCATGAAACCCTTCGAGAACCAGGAGCTGCTGCTCACGGTGGAAAAGGCCCTCAAGCTGCGTCGCCTGGTGGCCCAGAACCGGCTGCTGAGGGAAGACGCCAGCCGGGGCCGGGGCTTTGGCAGCATCGTGGGCGACAGCCGGCCCATGCGCCAGATCTTCGAGCTGGTGGAGAAGGTGGCCGCCACCAAGGCCACGGTGCTGATCACCGGCGAGAGCGGCACCGGCAAGGAGCTGATCGCCCGGGCCATCCACCAGCGGAGCCCCCGGGCCGAGGAGCCCTTCGTACCGGTCAACTGCATGGCCCTGAGCGAGACCCTATTGGAGAGCGAGCTCTTCGGCCACGAGAAGGGGGCCTTCACCGGCGCGGTGGGCCGGCGCAAGGGACGCTTCGAGCTGGCCGACAAGGGCACGCTCTTCCTGGACGAGGTGGGCGAGATCGCGCCTTCTTTGCAGGTCAAGCTGTTGCGGGTGTTGCAGGAGCGCACCTTCGAGCGAGTGGGCGGCAACCAGCCCCTCAGCGTGGACGTGCGCATCGTGGCCGCCACCAACCGCGATCTGGCCCAGGCGGTGGCCGCCGGCCAGTTCCGCGAGGACCTGTTTTACCGCCTCAACGTGGTGCGCCTGGAATTGCCGCCCCTGCGCGAGCGCAAGGAGGACCTGCCGGCCCTGGTGGCCCATTTCGTGCGGCGCTACGCGGCCGAGGTGGGGCGCAATCCACCCGGGGTCTCCCCCGAGGCCATGCAACTGATCTACGACTACGCCTGGCCGGGCAATGTGCGCGAGCTGGAGAACGCCCTGGAGCGGGCGGTGATCATGTCCGGGGCCGAGATCCGGCCTCAGGACCTGCCCCTGGAGGTGCGCCCGGCCGCGGCCGAGGTCGGCGCCCCCGGCCTGCCCCAAGACATGACCATCAACGAGGCGGTGGAGGACCTGGAGCGGCGCATGATCCTCAGGGCCTTGGAGCAGGCCGGCGGGGTGGCGGCCCACGCGGCCGAGGCCCTGGGTCTGACCAAGTCCAACCTGGCGTATAAGATGAAGAAATACGGGTTGAGCTGATCGCCTCGGCCCCAAGAAAAAGCCCGCCGCCTTCGCGGTGGGCCGGGGTTTCCCTTATGCGATCAAAGATTCGGCGAAAATTCGGCTCGCTTGGACCGGGGGCCGTTGCCCTGCCCCCGTCCGCGCCTTATTCCTTGGTTGGCGCGGCCTGCTCCACGGGCAAGGTCTGCTTGACCGGCTGGGTCTTGTCCTGGTAACCATAGCCCTCGTGCATCACGTGGTCGCAGGTCTTGCACCCGGCCGGGAAGTTCTCGCAGTCGTCGAAGCAATGGTAGGAGAAGTCCTCCACGTCGCCTTCATGATCTAAATACGCCATACTGTCCTCCAGCTTCGCATAATAGTGCAGTCGCTTTGGGGCAAAGTCAAGTCCCTGACTCGAAAAATCGGCGCGCCCCCGGCTGGCGGCGGATATTCTGATCTCCGTCGCCCACCCGCCAACGCCAAACCAGCGGAGAATCCCATGCCCAGCGCCACCCCCGCCGCCACCGCCGCCCTGGCCGCCGCCCACCCCGCCCTGGCCCACCGCACCCTGGGCTCCACCGGGCTCACCGTCAGCGCCGCCGGCTTTGGCGGCTATCGGGTGGACGTGGAGGTGGAGGAGCACCACACCGCCCTGGAAAAGGCCCTGCTGGGCGGGGTGAACCTGATCGACACCAGCGCCAACTACAGCGATGGCCAATCCGAACGCCTGGTGGGCGCGGTCCTGGGCCGCCTGACCAAGGCCGGCCTGGTCCAGCGTCAGCAGGTGGTGGTGGTGACCAAAGCCGGCTACCTCCAGGGCCAGAACCATCGGCAAAGCCAGGAGCGCAAGCAGGCCGGCCGGGCCTGGCCGGAGCTGCTGGAGCTGGAACCGGGCCTGGAGCACTGCCTGCATCCGGAGTTCCTGGCCGACCAGATCGGCCGCAGCCTGGAGCGCCTGGGTCTGGATTGCATCGACGTGCTCTTGTTGCACAACCCGGAGTATTTCTGGCAGTGGGCCCGGGAGCGGGAGATGCCCGCCCCCGAGGCCAAGGCCGAGTACTACCGCCGCCTGGGCCAGGCCTTCGCCCATCTGGAACAAGAGGTGGCCCGAGGCCGCATCGGCTGCTACGGCATCAGCTCCAACACCTTTCCTCTGCCCGCCGACCACCCGGACTTCACCTCCCTGGCCGAGGTCTGGCGGCAAGCCCAGGCCCTGGCCGACGGGCATCATTTCCAGGTGATCGAGTTCCCCTGCAACCTGCTGGAGCCCGGCGCGGTGCTGAATCCCAACCAGCCCGGCGGCCGGTCCCTGCTGGAGCTGGCCCGGGAGCTGGGCCTGGGGGTGCTGGTCAACCGCCCTCTCAACGCCATGAGTCCGGAGCGGGGTTTACTGCGCTTGGCCGAACTGGAGCCGGTTCAGCCGCCAACCCCCGAGGGTCTTCTGGACGAGATCGCCAAGCTGCGCGTCTCCGAGGAGGACCTGGTGGCCAAGCTGCTGCCGGAGCTGGGCCTGGAGCCGGGCCAATCCCAACAGGTGGCCGCCTATCTCACCGCCGCCCCCACCCTGGCCGAGCACTGGAACGAGCTCCAGGGTCTGGAGCACTGGCGACACCTGGAGGGCGAATATTTCCTGCCCCGCATCCACGCCGCGCTGCAATTCATCCACCAGACCCAGGGGCCCAGTCCGGAGCTGGAGGGGCTGCTCAACCGCCACCTAGCCCTGGTCAAAGGGGCCTTCGGCGCGGTGGGCGCGGTCTATCGCGCCGCCACCGCCCAGGAGCTGGCCCGGATCGGCCGCCGCGCCGCGGCCGCCGATCCGCTCTGGGGTCAGGCCGCCAGCCTCAGCCGCCTGGCCCTGCGCGCCTTGTGGTCCACCACGGGGGTCGATTGCGTGCTGGTGGGCATGCGTCGGCCGGCCTATGTGGCCGAGGTTCTGGACGAGCTGACCGCGCCGGTGGACCAGGATCCGCGCCGCGAGAGTTGGGCGAGGCTGGCCGCCAACCTGGCCTGATCCCGCCTCCGACCCCGAAAAACCGCAAGTTTGGTGTCCTCCCTAGCGGGATATACTAGATTTTGCGGTTTCGCTATGGCATATTTCCTAAAATTTTTTGGAAACCCCACAACCCGCGACGGCCAAGCCATGACGCCGGCGGGTCACCACCAGGCGAGGGATCCAAGACATGACAAAAGCCCCGAACGCCGCCAAGACCCTGACCCTGACCCTTTGCTTCGCCCTAATGACCATTTTTCCGGCCCAGGCCAGCACCGGCAGCTACGCCCAGGTGAACCAGGTCTACAACGCTGGCCAGGCCTGGTCCTACCTGGACGTGGTGTCCGGGGCCGCCAGCGCCGGCGAGGCCATGAACCAGTACTTCGCGCTGCACCCCGAGCTGGCCGCCAATTCGCAGCTCCAGGCCGACACCCTGACCAGCTTGGGCTACGACGGCAAGGCCAACGGCTTCTTCGACTGGTTCACTGACCTCTTCGACTGGTTCAAGGACAAGAAGGACGAGATCACCGGGCCCGACTACAGCGACGCCGGCATTCCCCACGACGCCTTCAACTGGAGTCAATACGGCATGAATGTCCAGCAGTTGGACACCATGTCGGTCAATGACTTCGAGCTCTGCCTGCGCTACGCCGGCCCCTGGCTGCGCATCAACATGAGCACCGACGAGGTGGCCGAGAGCAACTGGTACCGGTTGGAGCCGGGGCTCAACAAGCTGAGTCAGGCGTCATCGCGCACCGGGATCGCGGCCAACCTGGTGGTCAACCTCTCCAGCTACTCCACCTATTCCTCGGGTGACGATCGCCTGCTCTCCTCGCTTTCCTGGCAGGAGAAATCCAACCGTTATCAGAACCTGGCCTACAAGCTGACCACCAAGGTCAAATCCCTGGGCTGGGAGAACGCCATCATGGAGGCCTGGAACGAGCCGGACAACGGCGCGCCCATTGGCATCGGGGTCAAGCACGACACCAACGAGTTCAAAGACGGCCTGATCAGTCTGCTCAACGGCTTCAGCAACGGGGTGCGCGCGGCCGGCGGCTACACCGCCTTCTCACCCTTCATGACGCTCAACGACAGCAAGATCGAGGTGGTCAAAAACGTATGGCGGGCTACCCACACCGGCTTTGACTACTTCAGCGCCCACCAGTACGACGACGACGCCGGCAAGACCAAATACTGGGCCGCCAAGACCAAGGAGGTCATCGGCGACCGGCCGGTGATCATCACCGAGCATGGCTATCAGTCCAGCCCCAAGGACGCCGACAAATACCGCCGTCAGGCCTGGGCCATGTACCAAGGCTTCGGGGCTGGCCAGTTGAAGGGCGTGATGGGTTATGTTTACGCCAGCGACCACACCCCCTGGGTCATCGGCTCGGGCGAGGACTTCTTCTGGAAGGTGACCCACGACAGCCGGCCGTAAGGCCGGCGGCCGGCCTTACGGTCATCCCCGGTGGAGGTGGCAGGTTCTGAGGAAAAATTCGGGCGGGGTCGCGTGCCGCGACGGGCGGTTACGGGTCGGGGGACCTTGGACCTTCGACCAGGCCTCGCACGCTCCCGTAGATGCTTTGTCGGAAGAAAACCAAGGTGGGCGTGGTGGTCCCAACCCACTAAATTAATTAGTTATATCTTTGTCTTCGCAGGGGCGGGGTTTATCCCCGCCCAGCTTTTCGTTTGACGCCAACCCCGACGAAACAGGCCCTGGCCGCAGCCGCGCGGCCAGCGGCCCGGAAAAGAGCCCCAGCGCTAGGCCCGCGAGCCCTGATCAAGCCCGTCTTTTCCTTCATGTAGTTTCTTGTTTTTTGCCTAAATTGGCACTACGACTGGTGGTCTAAGCAACAGGTCCACCGCCTCGCGGGCGCAGGCCGCCAGGCGGGGATGGGTGTGGGTCAGGCTGGTGAGCTGGCGCAGGTTGTCGGCGGTGCGGTAGACCAGGTTGGCCAGGTCACCCTCCCCCGCCCCGAAGATGGCCACCACGTCGGCGAACTCGCTGCCCAGGGCCCAGGCGAAGACCGCGCTGGCCGCGGGCATGGGCATCACCGGGGTCGCGAAGCCCCACTGGCGCATGCGGTCCTGAATGCCGTCCAGGGCCCGGCGCAGGCGCGCAAAGCCATCGTTGAGACGCTGGCTCAGGTAGCGGGACTCGGCCTCGCGCTCGCGGTCGTCCACGAACAGGGCCACCAAGGCCGCCAACAGCACCGGGTCCTCGTCGGGCAGGGCCTTTTGACGGATGGCCTCGGCGATGAGGATGGGCTGGTCCAGGCGCAGGTTGCTGGCCCAGACTCCGTCCGGCAGCAGCCGCCCCTGGGCGTCCACGAAACCCTCGGCCCGCAGGAACTCCAGATGGCGCACGAAGTCGTACCAGAAGGCGTGGCTCTCCTCCTGGACCCGGTTCATGGCCGCCTCGGCCTGGTCCATCAACTGGTGCATCTCCTGGCGCTGGTCCAGGCATTGCTGGGCCAGGGGGCAGGTCTCGCAGGCCAGACTGCCCAGTTCCTCCACCACCCCGGCTAGGCGCTCGTCCAATTCCTGGCGCTCACGCTGGCCCAGGTCCGCCAACTGGGGCGGGGTCAGGGGCCTGGGGTTGGCCGGTATCTGCTCCAAGACCGCCTGGGCCAGCATCCGTCCGCCGCCGGCGTGGGGCAGGTCCAGGACCTCCTGGAACACCCCGGCGACTTCATCTAAGGGCACGAAATCCAGGCGCGGCCGTCCCTTGCTCAAGCGGCGGTCGGGGACCAGGCTCACCGCCAGCATCCCGGCCTGGTCGCCCTCGCTCTCCCGTCGCAGCACCGCGGCCAGGGAGCCGTACATGTCCATGAAAACCCTTCCCCGCACCAAGGAGGCCCAAAGGCCGGAGCGCTGGGAGACGGAATCGCGCTCCCGCTCCAGGCGGCGGCGCAAGTTCTCCAACTGGCGGCGGCGGCGGCGCACCACCGCCTCCTCCGGCCCGGCGCAGGCGGAGTCGGCCAACAGGGCCGACAGGGCCTTGAGGGCCGGTTGGGGGCCGGTGGCCGGGGGCTGGCCCCCGCCGCGCTCCTCCAACCGCTGGAAGGTGGCCAGACTCAGGCCCAGAAGCTGTTTGACCTCGGCCGGCCGCTGGCTCAGCAGCAGGTTCAGCACCATGGAGAAGTTGATGTGCAACTGGCTTTGGATGGGCTCTGGGGTGGAGCCCAGCAAGCCGGCGATCAGACGCACGTCCTGATAGGGACCGGGCACCACCAGGCAAAAGCCGATGTTGTCCATGCCCCGTCGGCCGGCCCGGCCGGTCATCTGCAGCAGGTCGGTGGCGGTCAGATCCACGAAATCGCGGCCGTTGAAGCGGTCGCTCTGGGTGATGACCACGGTGCGGGCCGGAAAGTTGACCCCGGCGGCCACGGTGGAGGTGCTGAAGATGACCTTCAATAGGCCGCGCTGCATCAGGCGCTCCACCATCAACTTCCAGTGGGGCAGGTGCCCGGCGTGGTGGGCGGCCACGTGCAGGTGGCGCAGGTAGCCAAGGTGGGGGTGGTTGGCCAGGAACGGATAGCGCTCCAGGAAATCGTCCACCTCGGCGTTGAGCCGCCGGCGGAGCTGGGGGTCGATCTCCAGGCGGGCCGAGGCGACCTGAGCCAGGGCGTTGTCGCAGTCCGAGCGACTTTTCAGGAAAAAAATGCCCGGCAACAGGTCGGCGTGGTCCAAGGCGCGCAGGATGTTGGCAAAGGGCGGCATGTGGGGGGTCGGCCGCCGGGGCCGAGAGGCGCCTTCCTTGTCCAGCCAATGGCGCACCTGGGGAAAAAGCCCGCCCCGGCTGGAGTTGAGGGGGGTCAGCTCGCCGTCCGGAAAAAGAAAAAGGGGGAACAGGGGCACCGGACGCTGGTCGCTGAAGACGGTGACGCAGGACTCGGCCCGCACGAACTCCAGCCAGCGGGCGATCTGATCGGCGTTTTCCACCGTGGCCGAGAGGAGCAACAGGCGCACCCGCCGGGGCAGGTAGATGATGACCTCCTCCCAGACCACCCCGCGCTCGGGATCGCCTAGAAAGTGGGCCTCGTCCAGCACCACCAGGGAGGAATCTAGGTCCGCGCCGCGGTACATGGCGTCGTAGAGCTGGTTGCGCAGGATCTCGGTGGTGCCCACGATCAAAGGCGCGCCCACGTTCTCCTTGCGCTCGCCGGTGAGGATGCCCACTCGCTCCGGTCCAAAAACATCGCCGAATTCGGCGTACTTGGAGTTGCTCAGGGCCCGCAGGGGGCTGGCGTACCAGGCCCGCTGGCCCTGGTCCAGGGCCGCCCGGATGGCCTGCTCGGCGATCCAGGTCTTGCCGCTGCCGGTGGGCGCGCTGACCACCACGTCGTGTTGGGCCAACAGTTCGACGGCTTGCACCTGGAAAGGGTCGGGCACGAAGGGCGCGGCCTCGGGCACCCCGATGGCCTGCAGGACCGGGGTCAGCCTCCGGTTGATTCGCGGTTCGAACCGAGGGGAGGCGTCTTCGTGACGCGCCCGGGTTTCGGAGTGGGCTTCTCTGGAATTGCGGCTCGGTTTGCGCTTGCGGGATCGCTTGAAGTTGGCTGGCGTCAAGAGGGCTCCTCCCTGGGCGCCAGATTTACATTAGCCGCATGATTTGTGCAACCCGAATTGTGCGAGCAGACGTGCGGGGTTCGAATAGTTGTCCGCGCCGTTTCACTAAATTGACCGTGATCAACGCTCAAAGACGGCCAAACCGGAAGCGCTCGATCTGTTCATCGCCAATTTGATATAATTTTACAAGCACTTGGCGATCCAGGATCAATACCAACCATTTCCATCCATTATCCGCCTCGGGCAAGGTGAAAAGCAACTCCAACGATTTGACCCCGCTGGGTTGTCCCGGGGTTGGGCGATAAAGCTCCAGCAGGCGGTAGACCCCGGGCTGGCCGTCGGTGAGGCTCTGACTGGCGTAGATGGACCCTGGCGGTGGCAGGGGAAAGGATTGGGGGTGGGTGGAGGCGCCAGCCACCACCCGATTGGCGGAGTCCAGCAACAGCGCGCCGCGATAGAGGCCAGCAGGGTTGTGCTGGGCCAAGAACTGGCTGATCGCTCGCGCCAGACCGGCGACGCCGTGCTCGGCGTGGGCCTGTTCCAACAGGCTCTGGAGCAGGAGACAATCGCGCCCCATCTCGTCGCGGGCCAACTGCTCATGGACCGTGAAGTGGGCTTGGCCCCGATCAAAGGGCGGGATGTCCCAATAGGCCGCCGCCGCCACCAGCGACAGGACCAGAACCACGGGCAGGGCCCAGCCCATCAGCCGACGATGGCGTCTAAGAATGTTCTCGCTGCTGGTGACATCGCGACCGATGAACACCAACCCCACCAGGTCGTGCCGGCCGTCGCGCAGGGGGCTGAGGTTGACCTGCACCTGGCGGAGCCCCTTGATCGGATGGGCCACCCTCAGAATGGCGACCGCCTCCCCGGA
>JAIWNN010000006.1 GCA_020216805.1 Desulfarculus sp.
GTGGCGCCTGCGCCATGAAAAAGCGCCGATCACGAGAGTGACGAAAAATTGCTTCGCGTTTAGCTATGATACATGTTAGATTCGTAATATATCGTACTAACATCAAGATTCGATGTCAACATCAATCGATGCTAGTTAATATTTTATCAAGCTCCCAGGAGCGCGCGACCGCGAGTGGTTAGTCGGTCCCCGGAAAAGGTTGCGGCCAGCCCCCGGCCTAGCGCCGCATCCGCGAGATCGGACCCCGCCCCGGCTCCCGCGGGCGGAGCGCGGCCGGGGGCGCAAGTCGGCTTGGGTTTTTGATCGGGTTAGGGTATATGGTAGCGATGTTTGGAGAGCCGTTCAGTCGGCCGGAGCGGCCGGGCGGTATCATGATCGCGAGGACGTGAATGAAAATCAGTGAACTGGCCAAGCGCACCGAGGTCCCCAAGCAGACCATCCACTACTATATCCGCTGCGGCCTGCTGCCCAAGCCGCGCAAGCTGGGCAGCAACTCGGCCGAATATGACGAAAGCTACGTGGAGCGCATCAAGCTGATCAAAGAGTTGCAGAACGATTTCTTCTTCCCGCTACCCACCATCAAGAAGATCCTCTGGGAGCATCGCAGCGCCAGCAAGCAGGCCATGCTCAAGCTGCGCAGCGAGTATTTCCGTCCGGTGGAGCAGTACCTGGGCACGGGGGTGGAAGGTGACGAGGCATTCCTGGCCGCCACCGGCCTGGCCAAGCGCTGGCTGCCCAAGCTCAAAGAGTGGGAGTTCATCAGCTCCAAGCAGAAAAACGGGGTGAACGTCTACAGCCAAGACGACATCAGCATCGCCAAGGTCATGGTCAACATGGCCAAGCTGGGCATCAACCGGCGCAACAACTTCAAACCCGAGGTCACCATGCCGATGCTGGCCGACCGCTTCCGTGAAATCGCCAAGAGCCTGATCGACGACTTCCAGCGGGCCACCGCCGACCTCAAGCCCGGCGAACGCGAGGAGTTGGCCATGCGCGGCCACGAGATCATGGGCGTGCTCTTTTATCACCTCTACCGCAAGTACGCCCAGGAGTACATCCAGGCCCAACGCAACGGCAAGGCCGCCGCCGACTAACCGCTGGAACAGACCGGCGGCGGCCCCCGCCCGGTGCGGGCGCGCCACCTTGGCCCCCCCGGCGCGGCCATCCCCCCGACCCCACGAACCACCTGGGCTTTTCACGTCCCCCCCCATCCCGCTCCGTCCGGCACCTTCTCACCCACCCGCTGGCGTCCAAGGCCACCGCAAAGGCGATTTTCCATGCATTATGACTTGACTTAAAACTGTTTATTAGAATAATCTTGATGTTGCAAATAAAGCGCTGAGCAATGCTAAACGCTACTAATCGCCGGGCAATCCGCCCGCGAACACCCCGGCGGAGTTCCGGCGACCGGTCGTGAAGCCATCGCGAAGCCACCGAAAGGCGGATCCACCCGATAGGCGCGAAAGCACCCGGATGTCGGGGCCATGGCCAGCCGGCAACGGGATTCCGTTCTTGGCGCGCGCCGGGGTCGGCGACCGAACCTCGCTTTAGCCCACGGCTTTCCTTTAATAACGAAGAGGGGATCATGAAGACTGACTACCGGACGGTGCAGATCGAGCTCAAGGACGGGGTGGCCACCCTGCGCATGGACAACCCGCCCGTCAACCAGATGTCGGAGCACTTCATCCTCGAGTTGCAGGAGGCCACCCGTCAGGCCCTGGCCGAGACCGAGGTCAAGGTGGTGATCCTGACCGGTGTCGGCAAGAATTTCGTGGCCGGCGCCGACGTGACCCAGCTCCTCACCGTCAAGCAGGCCGCGCCCTTTGTCCAAAAGCTCATGGCGGTCCACGAGTGGTTCAACGCCATCGAGCAGGGCGGCAAGCCGGTCATCGCCGCCATCAACGGCAACTGCCTGGGGGGGGGCCTGGAGATGGCCATGGCCTGCCACTATCGGGTGGCGGCGGCCGGCGTCAGCCTGGGCCTGCCCGAGGTCAAGTTGGGTCTCATCCCCGGTTCGGCCGGCACCCAGCGCCTGCCCCGGCTGATCGGCTTGCCCAACGCCATGGACCTGATGCTCTCCGGCAAGTTCATCAAGGCCGAGAAGGCCTGGTCCTACGGCTTGGTGGACGAGCTGTCCCCGCCCGAGAAACTGATGGACACCGCCCTGGCCGCGGCCGAGAAATTCAAGCGCGGCCAGCTATCCCACAAGACCCGCATCGCCAGCCGCCGCTTCGACCGCCTGCCCAGCGCCAGCGAGAAAAAGAACCAGATCGCCTTCATCAAGGCCCAGACCGCGCCCAAGGCCAAGGGCTATCCCGCGCCGTTGGCCATCATCGAGGCGGTGGAGAAGGGCCTGACCACCGACTTCCTGGCCGACATCGCCCGCGAGGCCCAGCTCTTCGGCCAGTTGCTGGTGGGCGAGGTGGCCAAGAACCTGATCAGCACCTTCCTCAACGAGCGCGCGGCCGGCCGCCTGCCCCGCATCAAGGACCTGACCCCGGCCAAGCCCCGGAAGGTGGCCATGCTGGGCGGCGGCGTGATGGGCTCGGGCATCGTGCACCTGTTATTGGCGGGCGGTTTCGACGCGGTGCTCTGGGAGATCAACGACCAGGCGGTGGACAAGGCCCTGGCCGCCATCAAGAAGACCTTCGCCTACCAGATCAAGACCAAGAAGCTCACCCCGGAGAAGCTGGACGCCCTCCTGGCGGCCAAGCTGCGCACCACCACCGACCTGGCCGAGCTCAAGGACGTGGACCTGGTCATCGAGGCGGTGCTGGAGAACATGAAGGTCAAGCAGGACATCTGGAAGAAGCTGGAGGGCGTTTGCCGTCCGGAGGTGATCTTCGGCACCAACACCTCGGCCCTGCCCATCACCGAGATGGCCAGCGTCCTGGCCGACCCGGGGCGCATGATCGGCCTGCACTTCTTCAACCCGGCCGAGCGCATGCCCCTTCTGGAAATCATCTGCGCCAAGCAAACCAGCGACCAGACGCTGGCCACCAGCGTGGACTTCGGCCGGGCCATCAAGAAGGTGCCGGTGGTGGTCAACGACGGGCCCGGCTTCTACGTCAGCCGCCAGTTGGGCGGCCTGATGGGCGGCTCGGTCTTCCTGCTGGCCGACGGCGTCAGCGGCGAGGCCATCGAGAAGGCCATGATGGCCGACTTCGGTATGCCCATGGGCCCGGCCACCCTGGCCGACCTGACCGGCATCGACATCAACTACCACGTCAACCAGACCTTCGCCCGCGAGCTGGGACCGCGCTACGCCGTGCACCCCCTGACCGAGGCCATCTACCAGTTGGGAGACTACGGCCGCAAGACCGGCCGGGGCTACTTCGACTACAGCGGCCCCAAGCCGGTCCCCAATCCGCGAGTGGCGGCGGTGGTGGCCGACTACCTGAAACGACACAATGTGGCCCCGCGCCAGGCCAGCTCCCAGGAGATCATCGACCTGATGCTGGGCCTGGCCATCAACGAGGCCGCCCTGATGATGGAGGAGGGCATCTGCGACCGACCGGCCGACATGGACCTGGCCATGATCATGGGCACCGGCTTCCCGCCCTATCGCGGCGGCATCCTGCGCTACGCCGACCGATGGGGCCTGAAGAACGTCTATCAGACCCTGGTGGCCCTGGAGGCCAAGTACGGCCCCCGCTTCGCCCCGGCCAAGCTGATCAAGGACATGGCCGAGTCGGGTCGCACCTTCTACCAGGACCGCTAGGCCGGCCCGCGCCCGCCGGCGTTTTGAAGATTTGGATTAATAAACCACAGCCTCAAGGAGAGTGGCGAATGCAAGAAGTGGTCATCGCTGGTTACCTGCGCACCGCGCAATCCCGCTGCCGGCCCAACGACCCCGGACGCGACTGGTTCCACCAGCTGCGCGCCGACGAGCTGCTGGCCAAGGTGCTGCCCGAGCTGATCAAACGCAGCGGCGTGGCGCCCGAGGAGATCGACGACTTCATCGTGGGTTCGGCCACCGGCGTGGGCGAGCAATGGACCTACGGCGGCCGCACCCCGATCTTCCTGGCCAACCTGCCCAACACCATCGCGGCCAAGTTCGTCGACCAGCAGTGCGGCTCGGCCATGGCCGGGATCCACATCGGCTTCATGGAGATCGCCACCGGCAACGCCGAAGTGGTCATGGTCGGCGGCATGGAGCACATGACCCGGGTGCCCATGGGCGGCACCACCCAGGACCGAGGGCTGGTGTCCTACAACACCGACCTGTTCCTCAATCCGGCCTATCGGCACTGGGAGATGATGACCGCCACCAACATGGGGCTCACCGCCGAGAAGCTCTTCGCCATGAGCGGCCTGAAAAAAGAGGACATGGATCGGTGGGCGGTGCGCAGCCACCAGCGCGCGGCCCAGGCCCAGGCAGCCGGTTTCTTTGACGATGAGATCCTGCCGGTGGACGCCCCCCAGGCCGACGGCAGCGTGATGAGCGTGAAGCGGGACCAGGCGGTGCGCGGCGAGACCAGCCTGGAGGACCTGGCCAAGCTCAAGCCCGCCTTCAAGAAGGACGGAGTGATCACCGCCGGCGTCAGCTCGCCCCTGAACGCCGCCGGCACCGGCCTGATGCTGATGTCCAAGTCCTTCGCCAAGAAAAAGGGTGTCAAGCCCCTGGCCACCATCCGCTCCATCTCCTTCGTGGGCGTGGACCCCACCATCATGGGCCACGGCCCGGTGCCGGCCAGCCTGAAGGCCCTGGAGCGGGCCGGCCTGAAGGCCAGCGAGATCGACTTTTGGGAGATCAACGAGGCGTTCGCCATCGTGGCCCTGAACTGCATCAAGGAGCTGGGCCTGGACCCGGAGAAGGTCAACGTCATGGGCGGCGGCCTGGCCATCGGCCACCCCCTGGGCGCCACCGGCAACCGCCTGGTGGGAACCCTGGCCCGGATCCTCAACGCCAAGGGCGGGCGCTACGGCTGCGCCAACGCCTGCGTGGGCGGCGGCCAGGGCGTGGCCACCATCATCGAGCGCGAAGAATACTAGCCTTGCCAAGGTTTGCCCAACCTTACCGCCCTCCGGCCACCCGGTCGGGGGGCGGGTCCGTTCAGGCGCGGTTTTTCACAAAACCGGGGCGATCCGGCGATGTCGGCGCAGCATGAACCCTTTCCTGGCGTTTTTCCCGGTGACGAGGCAATCATAACCAGCAAGACCCCAAACTTGGAGCAACGGCATGGCCCAGGAGCTGTACCAAAGGCTGCAGAAGCAGCTCGACCAGTATTCCATCGGCTTCCCCACCACCGCCTCGGGGGTGGAGTTCGAGATCCTGCGGGCGCTGTTCAACGAGGACGACGGCGAGCTTTTCAGCCGCATGTCGCCCCGCCTGGAGACTCCGGCCGAGCTGGCCCAGCGCCTGGGCCGCGAGCCCGGGGACCTGGCCAACCAGTTGGAAAGCATGGCCAACCGGGGGCTCTTGTTCCGCAAGCTGGGGACCGACGGCCCGCGCTACGCGGCCATCCCCTTCATCCATGGCCTGTTCGAGTTCCAGGTCAAAAACCTGGATCCGGCCCTGGCCGCGCTGATGGAGCGCTACGTGCAAGAGGCCGACTTCGACCGGGCCATGCAGACCAGCGCCGGAGCCTTCCTGCGCACCATTCCGGTGCGACGCGCCCTGCCGGTGGAGCATCATGTGGCCGCCTATGAGGACGCCGCCGCCCTGTTGGGCCAAGCCGGGCAGATCGTGGTGACCGAGTGCATCTGCCGCAAGCAGAAGCAGGCCGTGGGCAAGGGCTGCGGCAAGCTGCCCGAGGCCTGCTTCATGTTCGGCTCCATGGGCCAGTACTACCTGGATCGCGGCATGGGCCGCCGGATCAGCCTGGACGAGGGCCTGGCCATCCTGGCCCAAGCCGCCGAGGCCGGCCTGGTCACCCAGCCCGGCACCGCCCAGAACCCGGCCGGGATGTGCAACTGTTGCGGCGACTGTTGCGGGGTGCTGGGCTCCCTGCGCAAACACCCCAAACCGGCCAGCATCGTCTTCACCAACCACTTCGCCCGCCTGGACCGCGATCTCTGCACTGGCTGCGAGATATGCCTCGACCGCTGCCAGATGGACGCCATCACCATGGCCGACGATGGTCTGGCGGTCCTCAATCCCGACCGCTGCATCGGCTGCGGCCTGTGCGTCACCACCTGCCCCGGCGAGGCCCTGAGCCTGGTGGCCAAACCCGACGACCTGCGGGCCGATCCCCCCAAGACCTCGGCCGACCAGATGCGCTACATGGCCCAACGCCGCGGCCTGCTCTAGTCCCCGACCCCTTCACGCGCGGCGGTCCCGGATAATCAGGGGCCGCCGTGTTGTCTTTCCAGGGCTGGGCCAACCCCCTCCGCGCGGCTATACTAGACGGGTCATTCAGGATAATCCTCGAACCCGGGAGGCCCCGCCCTTGCGTTTCATCGACAGCCACGCCCATCTGGACATGCTGCCGCACCTGGACCAGGCTTTGGCCGCCGCCAAGGAGGCGGGCGTGGAGCAGATCGTCACCATCGGCGTGGACCTGGAATCATCCCGCGCCGCCGCCAAGTTGGCCGCCGCCCACCCCCAGGTCTTCGCCAGCCTGGGCCTGCACCCCCACGACGCCGAGAAAGCCGACGAAGGCTATTGGCGCGAGATGGAGGCCCTGGCCCGCCGGTCCCGGCCGGTGGCCATTGGCGAGTGCGGCCTGGACTTCTATCGCGACCTCTCACCCCGGCCCGCCCAGCGCGCGGCCTTCGCCCGCCAGATCGCCCTGGCCCTGGAGCTGGGCCTGCCCCTGGTGGTCCACGACCGTGATGCCCACCGCGAAACCGCCGCCATGCTGGCCGAGCACGACGCCGGCCGGGTGGGCGGGGTGCTGCACTGCTTCTCCGGCGATCTGGAGCTGGCCCGCAAGGTCCTGGACCTGGGCTTCAGCCTGGGCGTGACCGGCGTCATCACCTACAAGAACGCACGGGCCCTGCGCGAGCTGGTGCGCCTGGTGCCGGCCGAGCGGCTGTTGATCGAGACCGATTGCCCCTACCTGGCCCCGGAGCCCTGGCGCGGCAAGCCCAACCAGCCGGCCTACGTGGCCCGCACCTGCGCCGGCCTGGCCCAGGCCCTGGAGCGGCCAGTGGAGGAAGTGGCGGCGCTGACCACCGCCAACGCCCGCCGGGTCTTCGCCCTGCCCCGGCCCGGGGAGGCCTGAGCCATGTACCGGGTGCGCGAAGGCGTGCATTTGATCCTGGCCTCGGCCTCGCCCCGCCGCCAGCAGATGCTCGCCGACCTGGGTCTTTGGTTCAGCCTGGCCCCCAGCGATGTGGACGAAACCCTTTTGCCGTCCGAGACCGCGCCCCAGGCCGCCCAGCGCCTGGCCCGCCTGAAGGCCCAGGCCGCCCTGGCCCAGTGGCCGGACCGGGCGGTCCTGGCCGCCGACACCCTGGTGGCCCTGCCCGACGGTCGCATCCTGGGCAAGCCCCGAGATCACGATCAGGCCCGGAGCATGCTCAAGATGCTCTCCGGCCGCGAGCACCTGGTGGTCAGCGGCTATTGCCTTTTTTGGCGGGGACAGGAGCAATGCGGCGTGGCCGAAAGCCGGGTGCGCTTTCGCAACCTGATGGAGGCCGAGATCGAGGCCTATCTGGCCAGCGGCGAGCCCATGGACAAGGCCGGGGCCTATGCCGTGCAAGGGTTGGCCGCCGCCTTTGTCGAGGAGGTCCACGGCTCCTTCAGCAACGTGGTCGGCCTGCCCCTGGCCCGGGTCGTGGAACTGCTCCTGCGCCTAGGAGTTATCGAAGCCCTGGGGGAGGGTCCGCGATGAGCATCGCCCAACGCCTCGCCACCATCCGCGCCCGCATGGACGCCGCCGCCCGGTCGGTGGGTCGCCACCCCGGGGATGTCACCCTGGTGGCCGTATCCAAGCGCAACCCTCCCGAGGCCGTGGCCGCGGCCCTGGCCGCCGGCCAGGTGGATTTCGGCGAGAACTACGTGCAGGAGGCCGCAAGCAAGATCCCAGCCCTGGGTCCCGGACCGCGCTGGCACCTAATCGGCCATCTCCAGACCAACAAGGCCCGCCTGGCGGCCCAACTTTTTGATTTTATACACACCCTGGACAGTCTCAAGCTGGCCCGCACCCTGGACCGCCAGGCCGGCGAGCTAGGCCGGCGCCTCACGGTCCTGATTCAGGTCAGCCTGGCCGGCGAAACCCAGAAATCCGGCCTTGAACCGGCCCAGGTCCCGGCCCTGGCCCAGGCGGTGGCCACCCTGCCCCACCTGGACCTGCGCGGCCTGATGACCATGCCGCCCTTTTTCGAAGACCCCGAAGCCGCCCGCCCCTACTTCGCCCGCCTCCGCCAACTGGCCCAAACCCTGGCCCCCGACCTGCCCCCCCAGGCCATGTCCCAACTCAGCATGGGCATGAGCGGCGACTTCGAGGCCGCCATCCAGGAAGGCGCCACCCTGGTCCGGGTCGGCACCGCCATCTTTGGCGCGCGTTTTTAGGAGGGGGAAGAGTTGGGGGGACCCTTTTTGCTGCGCAAAAAGGGTTCGCCGCACCCCGCCCCAAACCCCCTCCTAAAAAAGCTGCGCCCAAGGCGCTGCGCGCCTTGGGCTGGGGGTGGATTCTTGACCCACAACCTCGCACTTTCGGCTGGGCGTATCGGAGATAAAAAGAACCAATTCTCGCCTTTTTGGAGGGGGCCCGGGGGGAACCTTTTTGGGCACCAAAAAGGTTCCCCCCGGATCATTCTTCCCCTCTTACTCTCTCTCCGCTCCCCCCCGCTGGCGGACGATTTCGAAGAGCAGGATGCCGGTGGCGACGGAGGCGTTGAGGCTTTCGCTGCCTGGAGCCAGGGGGAGGCTGGTGTGCAGGTCGCAGGCCTTGGCCAGGCGTTGGCCGATGCCTTTTTGTTCGCCGCCCACCACCAGGGCCAGGGGCAGGTCCAGGTTGAGGCTCCAGGGGGGTGGGGCCTGGCGGGTGGCGGCGGCCAGACCCCAGAGGCCCATGGCCTTGAGTTCGTGGAGGGCGTCGGTGAGGTTGGTGACCCGGCAGACGGGAAGGCGGGCCAGGGCCCCGGCCGCGGCCTTGGCCACCGCCGGGGTCAGGGGGCAGGCGCGGTCCTTGGCCACCACCAGGGCCTGAGCCCCGGCCGCGGCGGCCGAGCGGGCGATGGCCCCCAGGTTGTGGGGGTCCTGGATGTGGTCGGCCAGGACCACCAGGGCGCGCTGGCCGGCGGCCTGGACCAGTTCCACCACCTGGTCCCAGGGGGTGTAGGCCAGGGCGGCCAGGCGCAGGGCCAGACCCTGGTGGGCCGCGCCTTGGGCCAGGCGGTCCAGGTCGGTCCGCGAGACGCGGCGGACCTTGACCCCGCCGGCCCGGGCCAGGTCCAAGGCCTGGGCCACGGCCGGGGAGCGCTCCGGCCCGGCCACCAGGAGCTCCTGGGCGGACTGGGGATCGCGGGCTAAAAGCTCGGCCACCGCGTGGCGTCCCACCACCAGGTTGGGGGCCTCGCCCATCACAGGCCCCAGGCCGGAGCCACCAGGGGCCAACGCCGATCCAGACGCAGACGCTCGGCGGTGAGCAGGGCCGCCACCTCCTCCACCGCCCGCTCCAGGTCGTCGTTGACCACCAGATGGGTGTAGTGTCGGGCCTGGGCCAGTTCGTAGGCCACCCGCTCCAGGCGGCCGCGAATTTTCGCCTCGTCCTCGGTGCCCCGCCCGCGCAGACGACGCTCCAACTCGGCCGGCGAGGGCGGCAGCAGGAAAACCATCACCGCCTGGGGGAAGGTCCGCTTGACCGCCAGGCCGCCGTTGACCTCGATCTCCAACAAGAGGTCCCGGCCGCCATCGATGCTCTGGCGGATGGCGGCGGCGGAGGTGCCGTAGAGATTGCCGAAGACCTCCACGTGCTCCAGCATCTCGCCGCTGGCCACCTTGGCCAGAAACTCCTCCCGGCTGAGGAAAACGTAGTCAACGCCATGGACCTCGCCCGGACGGGGCTCGCGGGTGGTGAGGCTGACCGAGTAGGCCAGGTCCGCGAAC
>JAIWNN010000111.1 GCA_020216805.1 Desulfarculus sp.
GGCCGGCGGCGGGGCGGCGGCCGGCGGCGTCGCGGCGGCTGACGGCGTCGCGCCGGGGGGCAGGGTGGTCAAGTCCAGAACCAGCTTGCGTCCGCCGTCCAGGTAGGAGATCTTGCGCCGGCCCAGGGGTCCGGCCAGGCGCAGGAGCAGTTCCAGGGGCTGGGGCGAGGCCACCGCCAGATCCAGCACCCGCGCGTCCGGCCGGGGCAGGCTGACCCCAGGCTCCAGGCGGGCCCAACCCAGGGACAGCACGGCCTCGGCCCCCAGGGGCTGGATCTTGCCGTCCAGGGGCGCATCGGCCTCCACCACCAGGCGGGTGAAATCGGGGTGGGTGCCCAGTCGGATCTTGTTCACCCGCACCGGCGGACCGCTGGGCTGGGGGGCCGGGGCCGCTGGTTGGGTGGCGGTCGGGACGGTGGTGGTCGGGATCCGGGCCGGCGGTTGGGTGGTGGTCGGGACGGTGGTGGTCGGAGTCCGGGCCGGCGGTTGGGTGGTGGTCGGGACGGTGGTGGTCGGGATCCGGGCCGGCGGTTGGGTGGTGGTCGACGCAGTGGTGGTCGGGACGGTGGTCGGCGGGGTCTGGGCCGGAGCCGGGGCCGGCATGGGGGTCCGGGCCTGGTCGACCGGTGCGGGGGCGGCGGCGCTCACCCCGCCGGAGCCGGCCTGTTCGACCTTCACCTCCATCGCTCCCGGCCCGCCCAGCTCCAGCGTCAGGCGGCGGCTGGCGGAGTCGTAGAAGGGCAGCACCGTGATGCCCGGGGTGCGGGTGCGCACCACCAGCTCGGTGCCGGCGGCATAGGGCCGCACCTGCAGCGAACGGATCAGGGGGTCGGCGGCGGTGGCCGGCAGCCCGCGCAGGGAGGTGATGCCCGCCAGACGCAGGATCACGGTCTGGGGGTCGGAGAGTTCCACCTGGTAGGCGATGGGGGAGTCGGCGCTCAGGATCAGGCGGGTGGTCCGTCCGGACGGGATCAGATCCACCCCGGTGACCACCCCGGCCAGGGCGGGCGAGGCCGCCAGGGCCAGCAGTCCGGCCAGGATCCAGGCGGCCAGCCAGGCTATCGCGCGCGGACTGGGGCGCAAGTTCTCCCTTTCCGTGGACGGGGGGGGCGGTAGTGCCCCTGTGGCATCAGAGCAAGAAGGGTGCCATTTCCGGCGATGGGAATTATGCGCGCAACAGCTCGATTTGCGATGGTTTTCATCACGCTTTGCCGCCGACGACGCCGCTTGGCCGGCGTCAAAAACCCGGCGGGATTAGTCCATCACCACCCGGCCGGTCGGGATCAGCCCCTTTTTCTTGATCTTCTCCACCAGGGTGGTCCGATTGAGCCTGAGCATGGCGGCGGCCTGGTTCTTGACCCAGCCGGTGCGCTCCAGGGCCTGAAGGATCAGGCGGCGCTCGAACTCATCCACCGCGGTGTTGAAATCCAGGCCCTCCTCGGGCAGGACCGGGGCCAGGATCCGTTCCAGGCCGGGCTCGGCGGTGGTCTCGGCCTGGGGCGGCAGACCGGCGAACTTGGGCGGCAGGTCCTGGGGCAGGATCAGATCGTCGTCGGACAGAATCACCAGTCTTTCCAAGAGGTTTTCCAGTTCCCGCACGTTGCCCGGCCAGTTGTGGCGCAGCAGCGCCTCCAGGGCCTCGGGATGCAGGCGTTTGACCCCCAACCCCTTGAGCTGGCCCAGGCGCTCCAGAAAGAAATCGGCCAGCAGCGGGATGTCCGAGCGCCGCTCACGCAGGGGCGGCACTTTGATCGGCACCACGTTGAGGCGGTAGAAGAGATCCTCGCGGAACAGGCCCTCCTCCACCCGCCGGGCCAGGTCGCGGTGGGTGGCGGCGATGATCCGGATGTCGGCGTTGATGGTCTTGGCCCCGCCCACCCGTTCGAACTGGTGGTCCTGCAACACCCGCAAGAGCTTGACCTGAAGCATGGGCGACATGTCGCCCACCTCGTCCAGGAACACCGTCCCGCCCTCGGCCATCTCGAAGCGTCCCAGCCGGGTCTTGATGGCCCCGGTGAAGGCGCCCTTCTCGTGGCCGAACAGCTCACTTTCCAGCAATTCAGAGGGGATGGCCCCGCAGTTCACCGGCACCAGGGGGCGGTTGGCCCGGCTGGACTGGGCATGGATGGCCCGGGCCACCAGCTCCTTGCCGGTGCCGCTCTCGCCCAGCACCAGCACCGTGGCGTCGGTGGCCGCCACCTTGTGGATCAGGCGGAAGACCTCCTGCATGGGCCGGGACTGGCCCACGATGTTGTCCACGTCGTACTTGCGGTTGATCTCCTGGCGGCGCTCGCCGTTGGCGCGCCGCAGCCGGCGGAATTGCAGGGCCTGCTCCACCGCCGCCAACAGGCTCTCATCGTCCTGGGGATCGGGCACGAAGTCGAAGGCCCCCAGGCGCATGGCCTCCACCGCCGCCGGCACCGTGGGCTCCGGCGAGGTCATGATCACCACCGTCTCCGGCAGTCGCTCGCTCAAGGTGGCCACCACCCGGGCGGTGGAGGCCCCGGCCAGGCGCTCGGCCAATAGTATGATGTCAAAAAACTGCTGATCGGCGTAGGCCAGACAGGCGTCGGCGTCGTTGCAACAGCTGACCTGAAATCCCCGGGTGGTTAGGAAATCCCGCATATGCTGGGCCATGGCGGCGCGCCGTTCGGCGATCAGAATGGATATCCCATGATTATGATTAGCCATTTTCGCCAGGCTCCCTGGGGCGGTGACAAACGGCCGCCGCCGTCATAATTCCGACACCTGCTTATTCTCGTGAAACTCCAAACGATTTGCAAGTACCTTTTGTGAGGCGGTCATTGGGCCCCACCCCAGGCAGAACCGGTCTGGCCGCTCCCAGGCTCCGGCTCCCGGCCGATCCGGAGGGAAAGACCTTGGCGGCCTCGCCGATTGGCCCTAATCCAGACTAGCCCGGCAAGATTAACGCCCCCGGCCGGCGCGCGGCGCGGAAGCGTTAGAGGGGTTAACCGTGATTGGTCAGATCTGGAGCAGGTTGTCGAAGGAGACGTCGGCCCCCAGCACCCCGGCGATGCGGCCGTCGGGCCCCCGCAGGGGGGTGGAGATGGTGAAGCAGAAGCTGTCGCTGGCCACCGAGCGGTAGATCTCGGAGATGTAGGTGGCCTGGCCTTCCACGGCCCCCCGGAACCAAGGCCGGGCGGACCAGTCCTGACCAAAGCCGCTCTGGCCGTAGGCGGCCCTGAACCCCCGGCGGGCGATGTTGTCGGTGATCTGCCGTCCCTGGGCGTCGGTGACGTAGAGCAGCTCCAGGAAGGGATGGCGCTCCGCCACCTGGCGCAGGAGGGTCTCCATCCGCTCCCGGCGCAGGCTGGTCAGCTCGGCACTGGCGGCGGCCGCCTCCACCACCTGGCGGGCCTTGGCGTGGGCCGGCAGGCGGAAGGCCCCCAGCCCGGTCAGGAGGCGCTCGCACTGCGCGCGCACCAGCTGGCCCAGCTTGGCCAGATCCTCGGCCCCGGCCCGGTGTTCGCGGGCGGTCTCGGCCACCGAGTCGATATCCTGGGCCACCAGGGTCACCCGCTCCTGCTGGTCCCGGCCGGCCTCGGCGATGCGCGCGATCAGAGCGTGGAGATTGCGGGCGCCCTCCTGGCCGGCGCGATCTCCGCCCTCGCCGCCCACCGCCGCGACCAGATCCCCCACCTGGGACTGGATGGCCGAAAGGATGTCCTCCACCCGTTGGGCGGCGGCCATGGTCTGGTCGGCCAGGGTCTGCACCTCGCTGGCCACCACCGCGAAACCCAGGCCGTGCTGGCCGGCCCGGGCGGCCTCCACCGCCGCGTTGAGCGACAGCAGCTTGGTCTGGTTGGCCACCCGGCGGATGATGCCCATGATCTCGCCGATGTCCTGGGAGCGTTGATGCAGGCTCCGGGTGGTCTGGGCCACCTGGGCCGAGAAGGCCGCCGCGGCCTGGGTGCTCTCGGCGATGGCGGCCACGCTGCGCTCCAGGGCGCGGCCGGCCTTGGCGATCTCCTGGGCGCGCTGGGCCTGGTCGCGGGCCCCGCGCTCCAGGGCCTGGGCCAGGCTGCTCAGCTCCGGGGCAACCCGCCCCAGCTCCACCACCGAGCCGGCGATCTTCATGACCACCGCCTGGAGCTTGGCGAACAACTGATTGAGCACGCCCACCAGGCGGCGCAGGCGGCCGAAGCGGGGGGCGGGGAGATTGGTGGTCAGGTCCCAATTGCCGTGGGCCATCTCCCGCAGGGGGGCGGTCACGGAAGCGGAAAAGTCGAACATGGGCAGGTCTCCATCGGCGTTGCGGGGAACGTCCGGGCGGACTTTCCTTTTTGTAGAGCAAGGGTGGTGCCAAGGGATGGCCGGCGCATGAAGCCTATTTATCGCGTGAATCAAAGGAGATGTTCTGCGAGGTCTTTTATGGTGCTACCAAACGGTGGCTTCGTAACGCTTGCGCCTTGAAATAAGCTACCTGGCGGTAGTGGGTGTCGAATCCGGCTCAGGCCCCGCGGCCGCGTCCCCGGACCCAGGCCAGACCGGCCACCAAGAGATAGGACGCCCCCGCCAGGACGATGATCACCGCGCCGGTGGGCAGGTCCGGGCCATAGGAAATGGCCAGGCCGGCGGTGGTGAACAAGGCGCTGAGCCCCACCGCCGCGGCCATGATCTGCCACAGGCGGAAGCAGAAATGCCCGGCCACGGCGGCCGGCAGGGTCAACAGGGCGATGACCATGATCAGGCCCACCACGGTGGACAGCAGGACCACGGTCAGGGCGGTCAGCCCCAGCAGCAGCAGGTAGTAGCCCTCCACCGCCAGGCCGCGCAGGCGGGCGAACTCGGCGTCGAAGCAGACCGCCAGCAACTGGCGGTAGCACCCCAGGCCCGCCAGGGTCACCAGCGCGCCCAGGCCGCCCAGCAGCCAGAGGTCGGTGGGGGAGACCATCAGGATGTTGCCGAACAGGTAGCCCATCAGGTCCACGCCGTAGCCCGGGGTGGCGGCCATGAACAGGATGCCCAGGGCCATGCCCAGGGCCCAGATGGCCCCGATGATGGTGTCCTCGCGCTGGCGGGCGCGCAGGTTGACCAGGCCGATCAAGGCGGCGGCGATGAGCGCGGCGGCCACCGCGCCGTAGAGGGGGTGCAGCCAGTCCCACCCGCGGGTGGCCTGGAGGTAGCGGGCCGCGCCCAGCCCGGCCAGCACGCTGTGGGCGATGGCCCCGGCCAGGTAGGAGATGCGCCGGCTGACCACGTAGGCCCCCACCACCCCGCAGGACAGGCTGGAAAGAAGGCCGGCCCAGAGGGCGTATTGCAGAAAGCCGAAGCGGGGCAGGGCCTCCAGGAACTCAATCATGGCGGCACCCCAGGTGGTGGTCGTGGCGGACCATCAGCACCTCGCGGCCGTAGATCTCGGCGATGACCTCGCCGGTGATGTCGCAGGTGGGGTGGCTGACCACCCGGCGGTTGACGCAGATCACCTGGCCCACGTAGGGGCTGACGAAGCCGATGTCGTGGGAGACCACGATCACGGTGGCCTCCCGGTTCAGTTCCTTGAGCAGCTCGAAGACCTCGCGCTCGGCGGCGGCGTCCACGTTGGCGGTGGGCTCGTCCATCAACAACAGCCGGGGACGGTCGACCAGGGCCCGGGCGATGAGCACCCGTTGGCGCTGGCCGCCGGAGAGATCGTGGAAGGGCCGCGCCGCCAGACCGGTCAGGCCCACCCGCTCCAGGGCCGCGTCAGCCTCCCGGCGCGCGGCGCGGCCGGCCCAGGGCCAACGTCCGCCCGCTCCCAAACGGCCCATCAGCACCACGTCCTGCACCGCCACCGGGAAGGCTGGGTCCACCTGGCTGTGCTGGGGCATGTAGCCCACCCGACCGCGCACCTCTTGCGGCGGGCCTCCCAGCACCGCCAGCCGCCCCCGCTGGGGGGTCAACAGGCCCAACATCAGCTTGAGCAGGGTGGTCTTGCCCCCGCCGTTGGGCCCCACCACCGCGGCGAAGGCCAGCTCCGGCACGGTTAGGTCCACACCCTCCAGCACCGGCTGTCCGTTGTAGGCGAAGCTGAGCCCGCTGATCTCCACCGCGTTGACCAAATCAATTGCCTCCGGCCAGGCCCCGGGCCAGGGACTCGGCCATCCGTCGCCAGTTTTGGGGCGGGTCGGGGGAGAGATCGTCCAGGGGCTCCACCACTCCGCCGATCTCCCGCGCCACCTGCTGGGCGCTCTTTTGGGGGAACTGGGGTTGCACGAAGATCACCTTCACCCCGCGCGCGCGGGCCTGGCCGATCAGCCGGGCCAGATTGCGGGGGCCGGGCTCCTTGCCGCCGGTCTCCACCGCCACCTGCCTCAGCCCGTAATCGCGGGCGAAATAGCCGAAGGCCGGATGGTACACCATGAACTCACGGCCGGCGAAGGGGGCCAGGCGGGCCACGAGCTCCTGGTCGATGTCCCGGAGCTCGGCCAAGAGGGCCGCCAGGTTGGCCTGGATGGCGACGGCCTTCTCCGGCCAGAGGGCGCTCAGCTCCCGGGCCATGGTCCGGGCCAGATCCTGGCAGAGCCGGGGGCTCATCCAGACGTGGGGGTCCAGCTCGCCTTCCCCGTGGCCGTGATCATGTCCGTGCCCGTGGCCGGCCTTGGCCGGGCCGGGCGGCGGCGCGACCTTGCCGTGGCCGTGGGCGGGCTTATCGCCCGCGGGCTGTTGCCCCTCTCCGGGCAGCAGATCCAGGCCGTCGGCCAGGTCCACCACCTTCAGACCGGGGTTGGCGGCCGCGATCTTGGGCAGCAGTTTCTGCTCGAAGGGCAGGTCGAGGCTGAAGTAGACCTTGGCCGTCGCCACCTGGGCGGCCTGCTTGGGGCTGGGCTCGAAGGTGTGGGGGTCCTGGCCGGGGCCGGAAAGTGAGGGAACCGCCTGGCCCGCCACCCGCCCGGCCAGCCAGGCCACCGGCGGCACCCCGGCGGCCAGGCCCGGCTCCGAAGCGACGGCCAGGGTGGGGGCGGCCAGGCCCAACCAACACAGGACGGCCACGAACCAAGAACGCATGTTCGCACCTCCAGGACAGGATGTTCCAGGGCTGGCTCTAATCGTGCTGATGCGTCGCCGCGCCGCCGTGGTCGCAGACCAGGTGCAGGGCCTGGCACTGACCGCAGCGCTGCAACTGGTGATGGCGGCTGAAGCGGCTCCAGTGGTCCTTTTGCTCCGGAGTCAGGCTGCCGGTGCCCTGGCACAGGGGGCAGACCCCGTCCAACGCCGCCAGAATGGCGTTGCGGATGAATTCACTGCGGTTGGGGATGTGCTCCATGGCCCGCATCAACGAGGGTTCGGCCTTGAAGCTGATGACCTCGGCCTTGAGCTTGTTCATGCTTGTCTCCCATTCGACGCCACTCTCAGTATTACGCCGTAATACGAGTCCGTCAAGGGGAAGTCGGCAGGTTGGGCCCAGGCGAGGGGGCCGCCGTCCGGCCGGGGGGGACGATCCGGCCGGACGGCGGTCGGGGACAACGGCCCGGAGTTGGGGGGTCAGGCCGCTTGGGGCAGGTTGGTCCAATCGTCGTCGTCATCGCCCAGGCCGGCCCGGCCTGGCGCGGGGGCGTCCGTCCTGACCGCCAAGGGCCAGGGTGCTGGCGGCCGACCCGGTTCGTCCTGGTCCGGCGCGGGATCCTGGCCGCAGTCCGGCCTGGACCAAGGCCCAGAGCGGCCCGCGCCCTGCACAATGGCCCGCAGGGTCTCCAGGTGGTCCTCCAGACCCTGGGCCTGGGTGGTGAGTTGCTCGCTGGCGGCGGCGGTCTGTTGGGCTCCGGCGGCGTTTTGCTGGGTCACCCGGTCCAGGGCGGCGGCGGCCTGGCTCACTTGCTCGATGCCCAGGGCCTGCTCCCGGCTCATGCCGGCCATTTCGGCCACCAACTGGCCCAGGCGCTGGTTGTCCTGGCCCACCCGGGCGAAGGCCAGGACGGTCTGTTCCATCAGGCGGCCGCCCTCCTCCACCCGGGCGATGGTGTCCTTGATCAGGCCGGCGGTGTCGGCGGCCGAGGCCGCGCTGCGCTGGGCCAGGCGGCGCACCTCCTCGGCCACCACCGCGAAGCCGGCCCCAGCCGACCCGGCCCGGGCCGCCTCCACGGCGGCGTTCAAGGCCAGCAGGTTGGTCTGAAAGGCGATCTCGTCGATGGTCCGGACGATGCGCCCGGTCTGGAGGCTGGCCTGTTGGATCTGGGCCATGGCTTGGCCCAGAGTTTCGGCCAGCCGGCGGACGCGCTCCATCTCCTCTCCCGCCTGGCGGGAGAGTTGCTCGGCCAGGCCGGCGTGTTCGGCGCTGGCGCGGGTCATGGCCGCCATCTGCTCCAGGGTGGCGGCGGTCTGCTCCAGGCTGGCGGCCTGCTCGCCGGCGCCCTCGGCCAGGGTCTGACTGGCGTCGGCCATGGTCGCGGCCGCGCCGGCCACCTTCCGGGCCCCCTGATCCAGACCGTCCATCACCCGGCGCAGGGGCCGGGTCAGGCCGCGGCTGAGCAAGACGCTCAAGGCCAGCCCCAAGGCCATGGCCGCCGCCAATCCCGTCAGCACCAGGCGCATGGCGTTGGCCAGGCGTCCGCTGGTCTCTTCGGTCAGCCGGCCGATGCCGGCCAGGCCGGCGTCGGCGGCGCGGGTGGTCAGGGCGATCATGCCCTGGGACAAGACCTCGCGCTTTTGGCGCAGCTCCTCCAAAGCCAGCCAATTGTCCACCCAGGCCGCCAGGAGCGACTGGTACTGCTCGGCGGCCGAGCGGCTGCCGGCCACCTGGGTCATCAGGGACGGCTCGGTGCGGCAGAGGCTGATCAGTTCGTCGAACAGCTCGCGCATGGCGGTCAGGTCGGCGTCCACCCGGCTCATCAACTCCTGGTCGTGGCTGGTCTGGGCCTGTCGGCTCTTGAGCAGGGCCGCGTTGCCGGAGTGGATCACCTGGTTCATGGCCTGGATGCGCTTCTGCCGCCAGATCAGCTTGTCGGCCGGTTGGCCCTCGGCGATGTCTCGCGCCAAGGCCTGGGCCTGGTCGGCCAAAAAGGCGTGGGCGTGGTCGGTGAACCGGGCCTGGGCCGCGCCCATCATGGTCAGATAGTTGGAGTTCTCCTCGGACTTCTCCTTGGTCAGCTCGACGATCTGGCGATACTCCCCGGCCTGGGCCCTGGCCTCTTGGGCGGCCGCGCCCAAACCGCCCAGCTCCGGGAAACGCTCGGCCAGTTGGGCGGCCTCGGCCGCGTGCTCCTCCACCTTCTGGAGACCCTCCAGGCCCTTTTCCAACAGCGCGGGGTCGCCGGTCATGGCGTAACCGCGCACCTCGAAGATGGTCCGGGACCAGTTGCGCTCCAAGTGGCTGGCCACCTCCACCTGGGGGGCGTAGGCCCGCTCCAGGGTGTCCTGCAGACCGCGCACCGCGTTCATCCGCCAGACCGCCAGCCCACCCAGGGCCAGGGTCAACAGGGTCAGCAGCCCGAAGGCGAGCTGCATCTTGGTGGAGAGCTTCAGGGTGAAAGGCATGGGGCATCCTCCTGGTCGCGGGCGGGCGGGGCGGACCGCGCCGAACGCCTGGGGGTTGGTCAGCGTAAGTTTGGGCTCCGGAGCGGGGCCGGGCAGGCGGCCGAGGCCCGATCGCCCAGGGGCAGCCGTCGGTCGCGCACGTAAACGTTGCCGGGCAGGGACTTGGCGTAACGCTTGACCTCGGCCGCGCGCTGGCTGATCTGGCCCAGGTCGCAGCGGCCCAGGCAGTCGACGATGGCCATGGAGACCGAGATGAGGGGGAACTGACCGGGGTTGCCGTTGCGGTCCTTGCCCAGGACAAAGCCGCGCCGGCGGTCCTCCGGGGAATAGCAGTGGGGCACCAGGCGGGCGAAGCAGCGCGTCACCGCCCGGCAGACCCGCTCGGCCCGCTCCGGGGTGGTGATGACCACGAAGTCGTCACCGCCCACGTGGCCCACGAAGGCGTCCGGCCCGCCGTGGCGGCGCAGGGCCCAGACCAGGATCCGGCCCATCAGCAGGATCACCTTGTCGCCGGCCTCGAAACCGT
>JAIWNN010000112.1 GCA_020216805.1 Desulfarculus sp.
AGGTGTCGTTGTAGACCTTGAAGTGATCAAGGTCCACGTAGACGAAGGCCGTGGCGGAATCCCCGGAGCAACGCGCTTCGATCTCCTGCTCCAGGGCCACGTTGCCCGGCAGGCCGGTCAAGGGGCTCATGCCCCGGGCCATCTCCACCTGGACCCGGGCCAGGGCGTCCAGCATTTTCTGGACGCTGACGATGCCGGTCAGGTAGCCGTCCTCGGTGACGATGATGTGGTCGTAGAGCTTGAAGCGGTCGCGGTTCATGGCGGTCTTGGCCACCTGCTCCACCGGCGCGGAGCCCTCCACGATCAAGGGGGCCGCGTCCATCACCCGGCTGACCGAGCGTTCCCAATACAGCGCGGTGCCGTAGTAGGTGCCCAACTGACGGTCCAGGGCGTGGCTCATCACCAGGCCCACCGGCTTGCCCCGGTCCACCACCACCACCCCGGAGATGGGCTGGTGGTCCAACATCCGCTTGACCTCGCGGGTGCGGGCCTCGGTGGAGACCTGGTGGGCCGGCTCCACCAACTCGCGCACCGGGATCGAGCAGGCCCACTCCTTCTTGGCTCCGCCGCGGATGCTGCGCTTGAGCGGCAGGTTGGCGCGCGGCTGGGGCTTGGGAGCGGCCGGCCGGGCCAGGAAATAGCCCTGGCCGTAGTGCACCCCCATCGCCACCAGGCTGGTCAGCTCGGTCTCGGTCTCGATGCCCTCGGCCACGATGGCGCAGCCGATCTTGTCGGCGAAGGCCACCAGGGTCTCCACCAGGGCGCGCTGCACCGGGTTGGCGTCGATGCCGTGAATCAGCCCCATGTCCACCTTGATGTAGTCCGGCCGCACCTTGGCGATGGAGCTCAGGCCGGAGTAGCCGGTGCCCACGTCGTCGATGGCCACCAGGTAGCCCTGGGAGCGATAGTGATCCAGGGTGCGGTGAAACAGGGTGAAGTCCTTGATGGAGTGGCGCTCGGTGATCTCGAAGACCACGTTGTGGGGCCTAAGCCCGCAACCGTCCAAAAGCCGCCGGGTCTCGCCGGAGCGGAAGTCCGGCGCGCCCATGGTCTGGGGGTGGATGTTCAGGAAAATCTTCTGCCCTGGCAGCAGCCCGCCCAGGCCGGCCAGGGCCTGTTCGCGGCAGGCCCGCTCCAGGCCGAACAAGGCCCCCACCTCCTCGGCGAAGTCGAAGAGCAGGCCCGGGGAGTGGAAGTGGTCGCCAACCGGCCCCCGGGCCAGGGCCTCCCAGCCCAGGGTGTCGCCGGTGCGCAGGTCCACGATGGGTTGGTAGACCGCCGACAACAGCGGCGTCTCCACCACCCGGCGGAAGGCCTGCATCAGACCCAGCTTGGTGTAATCCAGCTCCCCGGCCGCCACCTGACGGGCGTCGCACAGGGCGTTGTAGAGCAGGGTCTCCAGACCCCGGCCGGGCTCGGCCGGCAGCCAGGCGCAACCCACGTCCACCATCAGATCCTGGCCGGTGAGCTGCACCGCGGTGGGGCCCAACTGGGTGCGCAGGGCCAGACGCAGGCGCAGACCCAGGTCCAGCAGGTGCTCCTGGTCGTGGTTGCCGTTGGCGAACAGGATCATGAAGCTGGAGGGGTCCACCCGCTCGATGATCTGCAACCGCTGGGGATGAAGCAACTGAGGGGTGATCCGGCGCAGCAGGTTCTCCACCGCCTCGGCCACCTCCCCGGCCAGTTGCTGGCCATATAGGCGGACGAACAGAGGGAAGGCCGCCAGGTTGACCCACAACAGGCCCACGCCGGCCCCCTGGCTCAGGCGGGCTTCCAATTCACCGCGCAAGGGGGCGCGCAGGCAGGCGAAGGCGGGCAGATCCTCGGTGCGCGGACGCAGGATGGGGTTGGACATCATTGACCGGGAGGGAGCCAGGGAAGCCTGGCAGAGTGCTTCGGGCATCAAGCACCACCACGAGCGAACCTGCGCGGAGTGGCCGCGAGGTGGGGGGTATTCACCAAGATGGGACCGACCCGGCATGGGTCGTCGTTCGTCACGAGGCAATAGATATCAGCCCTCGGTGACGATCGGATGGCGGGGCGATGAAGCTTGGGTTAAGTGGAGTGGGTTAACCCGCCGGGGATTTGCGATCACAGCTCGGCGACGGAATCAAACGGCGCCACGCCCCACGGCCCGGCCCAAAGCCGGTGCGGGGGGCTAGCGCGAGCCCGTCCCGGTCTCGGCGGGATTCTGGTGGCGGATGATGCGCCCCTCCACCAGATAGACCACCTCCTCGGCGATGTTGGTGGCCTCGTCGCCCAGGCGCTCCAGGTGGCGGCTGGCCAGGATGAACTCCACCCCGCGCCGGATCAGGCGGCGTTCGGCCGTCATCCAGCCGATCATCTCTTCCAGGAAGGAGCGGTTGAGGCTGTCCAGGTCGTCGTCGCGGCGCAGGACGTGGGTGGCCAGGCGCACCGACTCCTGCACGAAGGCGTCCAGGCAATCGCGGGTCATCTCGCGGGCGATGTCGGCCATGTGCAGCAGGGTGCCCGGCACCTCGGTGGGCGAAAGCTCCTCGATGGCCATGGCCCGCTGGGCCAGGTTCACCGCCTGGTCGCCCATGCGCTCCAGATAGGCGCAGATCTTGATCACCGCCGCCAAAAAACGCAGATCCACCGCCACCGGCTGCTGGGTGGCCAGCAGGGTGATGCAACGCTCCTCGATGTTGTTCTGCATCAGGTCGATGCGCCGGTCGCCGCGCACCACCGCCCGCGCCAGCTCCAGATCGCGGCGGGCCAGGGCGGTGGTGGCGTCGTGGATGGCCTCCTCCACCAGGGCGGCCATCTTGAGGAGCTCCTCCTTGACCTGCTGCATCTGGCGGTGAAAATACGAAACCGTGTTCATGTGGGCGTTGGTCCTCGCGGGTATTTTTTGCGGCCTAGGGCCTGTTAGCACAAACGTAATAACCAGATTAATGATCCAAATCGAGGCGGACACCGAGTCCCGCGTGAAAGCCTCTTGTTGTCATTGCGAGGAGCGAAGCGACGCGGCAATCTCTCCCGGTATATCCAACATGATGAAAGCAATAAACAATACCGCGAGAGATTGTTTCGCTACGCTCGCAATGACATCCAGAAACGCACAACATCAACCTAGCAATATTAACAGGCCCTAGCCGAAGCGGCCGGTGATGTAATGCTCGGTCTGTTCCTTGCGGGGCCGGGTGAAGATCTCCTCGGTGGGGCCCATCTCCACCAGGCGTCCCATGTAGAAGAAGGCGGTCTCGTCGGAGACGCGGGCCGCCTGCTGCATGTTGTGGGTGACGATGATGACCGTGTAGTTGCGCTTGAGTTCCTTGACCAGCTCCTCGATGCGGGCGGTGGCGATGGGATCCAGGGCGCTGGTGGGTTCGTCCATCAACAACACTTCCGGCTCCATGGCCACCGCGCGGGCGATGCACAGGCGCTGCTGCTGCCCGCCGGAGAGCCCCAGGGCCGACTGGTGCAGGATGTCCTTGACCTCCTCCCAGATGGCCGCCGCCTTGAGGCTGCGCTCCACCAACTCGTCCAGCTTGGCCCGGTCGCGCAGGCCGTGCAGGCGCGGACCGTAGGCCACGTTGTTGTAGATGGACTTGGGGAAGGGGTTGGGCTTCTGGAAGACCATGCCGATGCGCCGACGCACCTGCACCGGGTCCACCTCGGGTCCGTAGAGGTTCACCCCCTCGAAGATCACCCGCCCCTCCACCCGGGTCCCGGGGATCAGGTCGTTCATGCGGTTCAGGAGCCGCAGAAAGGTGGACTTGCCGCAGCCGGAGGGGCCGATCAGGGCCGTGACTTGGCTGCGCACGATCTTGAGGTTGATGTTGGTCAGGGCCTGGGACTCGCTGTAATAGAAGTTCAGGTCCTCTACCGAGATGATGGGCTCGGGGGCGTCTACCATTTCTTGGTCCTGCGCATCCGGGTGCGGGTGATGATGGCCACCAGGCTCAACCCCAGCACCAGGCAGATGAGCACCAGCACCGTGCCATACTGCAGCGGCCGGGTCTGGGCGATATGGGTGCCGGCGGTGGCCAGGACGTAGATGTGGTAGGGCAGGGCCATCACCTGGCTGAAGATGCTGTCGGGCAGATAGAGGGTGTAGAAGGTGGCGGCGGTGAACATGATGGGCGCGGTCTCGCCGGCGGCGCGGCCGATGCCCAGGATGCTGCCGGTGAGGATGCCGGGCAGGGCCGCCGGCAGGACGACCTTGCGGATGGTCTGCCAGCGGGTGGCCCCCAGGGCCAGGGACGCCTCGCGGAAGGTGCTGGGCACCTGCCGCAACGCCTCCTCGCTGGCCCCGATCACGGTGGGAAGGATCAGAAGACCCAGGGTCAGCGAGCCGGCCAGGATGCTCACCCCCATGCCGAAGAAGACCACAAAGAGGCCCAGGCCGAACAGACCGAAGACCACCGAGGGCACTCCGGCCAGGTTCTGGATGCCCAGGCGGACCACCTTGAGGATGCGGCCGTCGCTGGCGTATTCGCTCAGGTAGATGCTGGCCGCCACCCCCAGGGGCAGGGCCACCAGGATCGCGCCCAGGGTCAGGTAGATGGTGCCCATGATGGCCGGAAAGATGCCGCCCTCGGTCATGGAGTTTCGGGGCGGCTGGCTGATGAACTCCCAGCTCAGGGACCCGAGGCCATGGATCAGCACGAAGAGCAGGATGCCCCCCAGGGACAGGAGCACCACCAGCATGGCCAGGCGGAAAACCATGAAGGCCAGGGCCTCGCGCAGCTTGCGGGCGGACAGGGAATGCCAGCTCATAGGGTGGCGGCTCCCTTCTGCTGGAACCGCCCGCTGATCCAGGCCGCCACCAGGTTGAAGCCCAGGGTCAGGAGGAACAGCACGATGCCGATGGCGAACAGGGCGTAGTAGTGTTCGGAGCCGAAGGGCGTCTCGCCCATCTCGGCGGCGATGGTGGCGGGCATGGGGCGCACCGAGTCGAAAAGGCTGGTCGGAATCTGGGCCGCGCCGCCGGCCACCATCAGCACCACCATGGTCTCGCCCATGGCCCGGCTCATGCCCAGGATCACCGCGGTGCCCACCCCGGAGAGCGCGCCGGGCAGCAGCACCCGGGTGAGCGTCTCCCAGCGGGTGGCCCCCAGGGCCAGGGAGGCCTCCATCAGGTCCCGCGGCACCGCGTAGAGCGCGTCCTCGCTGATGCTGGTGATGGTGGGAATGGCCATCAGGGCCAGCATGAGCGAGGCGTTGAGGATGTTCAAGCCGGTGGGGATGTCCAGCATCTCCTGCATCAGGGGGGCGATGACCACCATGCCCACGAAGCCCAGCACCACCGAGGGCAGGCTGGCCAACAGCTCCACCCCGGGCTTGACCCACTCGCGCACCCGCGGGGAGGCCACCTCGGCCAGGTACAGGGCCGCGCCCACCCCCAGGGGCACCGCGATCAGGCTGCTGACCAGGGTCACGCTCATGGAGCCCACGATCAGGGGGCCGATGCCGAAGTCGGGCGGGTCATAGGTGGGATACCAGGCGGTGCCGAAGATGAAGTCGGTCAACGAGACGGTCTTGAACAGGTACACGCCCTCGCGGAACAGGAACAGGACGATCAGGGCCATCACCACCACCGAGAACAGGCCGGCGGCGGTGAAGACGATCCGGATCCAGGTTTCGCGGTCGCGGTTGCGGGCGCCAATGGGGGTCCGCGCCGGGGGACTGGACGCGGCCACCCCCTTGGCCGCCCCGGCCGCCGGGCCGGCCAGCGGCTGGGTCGCCACGCTCTGGGCTGGGCTGATGTTGCTCATTTCTCTCCCGATGGCTGTGACGCCAACCTCGTCCTCTTCCCGCGCCGCGGCGGGAATCCGGGGCTGGGTCGTCATCGGCTTCGGGCCGAGCAAGGGCGAGGCATGGCCGCTCCCCGTTGATCGCGTGTGTTTCATTGCAGCACGAAGCCTGACCAAATTCTAGGGGTCAAATGCGTACCTGGCGCGGCGGGTTTGTTACAAGTGTGTGACAAAACCTCCGCCCCGGAGCGGGCTCCGGGGCGGAGGTCGGTCAGTGGGGACCGGACTAGAACTTGAAGACCAGGTCCGCGTGGATCATGTCGAACTCGGCGCTGGCGCCGGTGAGCTTCTCGTCCTCGGCCTGGCTGTGGTACCAGGTCAGCTGGGCGTCGGTGTAATCGAAGATCTTGTACTTGGCGCTGATCACGTAGCCCTTGCGGTTGTTGTAGCCAAAGTCGCTGTCGCTGAAGAAGCCGGGGGTGGCGTTGGCCTGGATGACCTTGTAGTCGAAGGTCATGCCGAAGCTGGCGTAGTCGAAGCCCACGCCCACGTCGTAGCCGGTGTCCTTGCCGTCGGCCGCGCCGGTGGAATCGTCGTCGGAGTTCTTCATGTAGTGGCCCCAGACGCTGGCCTTGAAACTGCCGCCGAAGTTGTGGGAGTACTTGCCGTAGACGTCCCAGACCTTGAACTTGGGCAGCTCGCCGTTGGCCAGCTTGACATTGCCGCGCAGGTCGGTGGGGAAGTTGCCGACCTTGTTGTAGCGGTTCCAGTCATAATAGCTGGCGGCCAGGGTCAGGTCGCAGACGCCCTGCTTCCACTTCAGGCCGACCTGGGGGGCGTAGAGGTAGACGTCGCCGGGATCGTCCTTGCTCTGCTCTTTGACCGAAAAGGCGCCCAGGGTGATGAAGGGCTTCAGCGCGCCCTTCTTGTTGAACATCAACATGGCCGCCGCGCCCTCGGGGTTGATGTCGCTGTCCCACATGATGTTGGTGGTGACGAAGGGGTTGTTGATCTTGCCGGCGGTCAGGCTCAGGAAGCGATCCGGCAGCATACCCGGGGTCCAGGTGGCCCAGGCCTGGTCGATGCCCCAACTTTTCTCGCTGAACCAATTGGTCAAGGTTTCGTTGGTGCTGGTGGGGTCGTCGTCGGCGCCGGAGGCCATGCGCAGGCCCACCTGCAGGTCCTCGTGGATCTGGCTGCGGGCGCCGAAGCGCAGGCGGTAGCGCCAGCGGGTGCGGTCGTCGGTGGACTTGCCGTTGAAGTCATCGGTCACCTTGTGCTCCATGCGCAGGCGCAGGTCGCCGAAGAGACTGATGCGCTCCAGCCACTTGGGCAGGGAGTCCTTGGCGGCCTTGCTGGCCACCACCGCCACCTGCTCGCCCTGCTGGGCCTGGGTCTGCTGCACCTGGCCCAGCTGCCCCTTCAGCTCGTCCAGGCTTTGCTCCAGCATTTTGATCTTCTGCTCCAACTCGACCTGGGTGGCGGCGGACGCCGGCAGGCCCAGGCCCACGGCCAAGGCCGCGCCCACCAGACACGCGGCCAGGCCCTTGCCAAAACTTCTCATCTCGCACTCCTTTTCACGTTGTCTCAAACGCCGGACCGCAACCCCCTTCGGTGTCGCGGTCCGGCCGCCAGCCGATTGATTAGTTCACCGGGACGAAGCCCTCTTCCTTGACGATCTTCTGGCCCTCGGGGCCCAGCACGAACTCGATGAACTCCTTGACCATGCCCTTGGGCTCGCCGTTGGTGTACATGTTCAGGCCGCGGGCGATGGGGTAGCTCTTGTCCTTGGCGGTCTTGGGGGTGGCCTCGACGCCGCCCACGGTCAGGGCCTTGACCTGGGGATTGAGGTAGCCGATGCCCACGTAGCCGATGGCGTACTTGTTGCCCGCCACGGCCTGGGCCACGGCGCCGTTGCTGGCCTGGAGCTGGGCGTCGGGGCGCACCCGGTCCTTGCCCAGCACGTGCTCGTTCCAGACCTCGAAGGTGCCGGAGCTGGAGTCGCGGCTGACCACCACGACGGGCTTGTCCTCGCCGCCGACCTCCTTCCAGTTCTTGATCTTGCCGTTGTAGATGTCCTTCAGCTGCATCAGGCTCAGGTCCTTGACCGGGTTGGCCGGGTTGACCACCGGCACGATGCAGTCCAGGGCCACCACGAACTGCTTGGGCTTGACGCCCTTGGACTGGGCCAGGTCCTCTTCCTTGGCCTTCATTTCCCGCGAGGAATTGCCGATGTCGGCGGTGCCGTCGATGATGGCCTTGATGCCGTCCCCGCTGCCGGTGCCGGCCACCGAGATCTTGGCCGCGGCGTTCTTCTTCATGAAGACCTCGGCCGCCTTCTGGGCGATGGGCAGCACGGTGGTGGAGCCGGTGATGGCGATGTCCTCGGCGGCGGCCGGAGCGGCCAGGCCGGCGATCGCCAGGCCCAGGACGGCCATGGCGCTGAAAATCTTGGCGACGCGTTTCATTAAATCCCTCCATTGGTTGCAATGCGTACAAACTCGCGCGTGACGCGAAATCGCTCTCGCCGATGCGTTCTGTGGCCAAGACTAGGGGTGATCTGTGACGGCCAGGTTACGGGGGCTAGACGTTTGAACGACATCCCCCCGCCCCCAGGCTGGACATTGACCGCGCTTGCAGGCATGATTCCGATTCATGACGTACTCGCGCGGCGTCCCGCCGCGGCGCGATGGGGAGGAAGGGGAAGGTGCCGGGACCGCTCTGGGATGTCAGCCTTAGCCTGGGACGGGAGGGGGCCGCCTATCCCGGGGATCCACCCTACTGGCGCCATGCGCAGCGCTCGCTGGAGCGGGGCGACCCCTTCACCCTGTCCAGCCTCGGCCTCTGCGCCCACTCCGGCACCCACCTGGACGCCCCGGCCCATTTCCTGCCCCATGGGCGCACGCTGGACGCCTATCCTCCCCAACGCTTCGTCCTGCCCGCCTGGCTGGTGGAGGCCCCGGGCGGACCCACCCTGGGGCCGGAGGTCCTGGACGGGGTACCCCCCCAGGCCCAAGGCCGGGCGCTGTTGTTCAAAACCGCCAACTCCGCCCGCGGCCTGGCCACCGCCACCGCCTGGTCGCCGGACTATGTCCACCTGGGGCCGGAGCTGGCCCGGCGCTGCCTGGACTGGGGGGCGGAGCTGGTGGGCCTGGACGCGCCCAGCCTGGACAGCCCCGGATCAGACGATTATCCCGTGCACCGGCTGCTCCTGGAGGCCGACGCCCTGATCCTTGAGGGGCTGAACCTGGCCGAACCGCCGCCCGGCCCCTACCTCTTGATCTGCGCGCCCCTGAAACTGGACGCGGCCGAGGCCGCCCCGGCCCGGGCCCTGCTCTGGAGCGAGGACGACTGGTCCCCGCCCGGCCTGGACCTGGGCCAAACCCGCCTCCAGGCCGCCCGGGCCATGGCCGGCGCCGCCTGCCACGCGATGAACCAGCCCCTGCAGGCGCTCCTAAGCCAGTGCGAGATGCTGGCCGACGAACTGGAGGGACTGGCCGGCCTGGAGGCGCCCCGCCGCCGGCTTCAGACCATGCTGGACCAGCTGCGCCGCCTGGCGGTCATCACCGACCGGCTCCACCGCCTGGTGCGCTACGCGACCATCCAATACCCCGGACGCCAGCGGATCGTGGACCTGGAGCGGGCCACCCTGCCCCCCGAGGGCGAGGGGCCGGTCTAGGCCATGGCTGATTCCCAGCCGCCGCTGTTCACGGTCTTCACCCCGGCCTACAACCGGGCCCACACCCTGGGACGGGTGCGCGACAGCCTGGCCGCCCAGACCTTCACCGATTTCGAATGGCTGATCGTCGACGACGGCTCCCGCGACGGCACCGCCGAACTGGTGGAAGGCTGGCGGAGGGATTCGGCCTTCCCCATCCGCTATCAATACCAGGAGAACCAGGGCAAGCACGTGGCCGTGAACCGGGGCGCGGCCCTGGCCCGGGGGGAGCTGTTTTTGACCCTCGATTCCGACGACGCCTGTCTGCCTCAGGCCCTGGAGCGTCTGGCCTGGCATTGGCGACAGATCCCCGAAGCCGACCGCCCGCGTTTCGCCGGGGTGGCCGGCCGCTGCCAGGACCAGCGCGGACGCCTGGTGGGATCGCCCCTGCCCCGGCCGATCATGGAGGTCAGCGCCCTGGAGCTGCGCCACCGCTGGCGGGTCAAGGGCGAGCTCTGGGGCTTCACCCGCACCGACCTGGTGCGGGCCCATCCCGCGCCCGAGCCGCCAAAAGCCCGCTTCGTGCCCGAGGATCTGATCTGGACCCCCATCGCCCTGACCCACCTGACCCGCTTCGTGGACGAGCCGCTGCGGGTCTACCACCAGGGCCAGGCCGACAGCCTCACCGCCTCCGGCGCGCCGGCCGGCCACCGCCGGGGGCTGATGCTCTGGCATCGCCAGACCCTGAACCTGGAGCTGGCCTGGTTCTGGCGCGACCCCCTGCCCTTCCTGCGAGCCGGGGTCAACTACGCCCGCTTCGCCGCCGGCGCGGGCCTGGGCCTGGCCGAGCAGGCCCGCGGGCTGACCAGCCTGCCCGCCCGCCTGCTCTGGCTGCTGGGGCTGCCCGCCGGCCGCTGGCTCGCCGCCCGCGACCGCCGCCGCTGGGGCGGCTGAGGCCTTGGTCCCTTGCCGCCCCGTCATCGCGAGCGCAGCGAACTAATCTCCGGATTTTTCTAGGAAACCGGCTTGACCGACTTGAGGGGCCTCATCAGGTGGGGGATGCGGGGCACGTTGAGGCTGGGCCGATTGGCGGCCAGGTTGAATTCCAGCCAGGTGGAACTCAGGACATAGGCGGTCTGGCCGTCGCGGGGCGGACCCGGGGCCAGGAAATCCTCGGCCAGCCATCGCTCCACCAGGGCCTGGCCGGCGTCAGGAGCCAGGCCCAGCACCCGGCTGATCTCGGCGGTGGTGATGCGGTCGTTCTCGTTGAACATCGGCAGCACCCGGCGCTTGTCCTTGGGCAGCTTGCGCCGGGCCTGGGCCGCCTGGCGGCTCATGGGGTCCTCGGGCTCGGGGTTGGGCAAGTCGGGGCGGCCCTGCTCCAGGAAGCGGTCCACGTTGGCCATGAAGCCCCAGAGCACCCAGTCGCCCAGCACCCCGGCCTCGCGCAGGCGGGCCGCCGGGGTGGAGGCCAGGAAACGGTCCCAGGCCGCGGCCGCCTCGGGGCTGACATCCAGCTCGATCCGGGCCATGACGCCCTCCTCGCACCACAGGCCGCGGGGGCGGGTTGAGCCCGGACGGCCGCTGGTTCACAATTGACGGGACGGACCGGGGCCATCACCCCGGCCAACTCCATCCCGTGTTTACCAAAACCCGCGCCGGGCGTCAAAGCCGGCGCGGGGGGAGGGCGGCCATGATCGACACCCCGGACAAGAACGTGATCTGGCTCTGCGGTTCGCCCTCGGCCCGCCAGGCGGCCCAACCCCTGATCAAGGTGCTGGCCGAGCGGGCCAGTTGCCTGACCCTGGGCCCGCCCGGCGACCCGGACCCGGACCTGGACCTGGGCGGCGCGCCGGACCTGCGCCAGGCCCTGGAGACCTGCCCCCCGGAGCTGCGGCCCCGGGCCTGCGTCTGGCTGGGGGGCGAGGAGGAGCCCCCGCCCCGGGGTCTGGAGGCCCTGCCCTGCCCGGTGCTGGGCTATGGCGGGGACGGGCCGGAGGGCGGCCTGCCCCCGGAGGCCGACCAGGCCGCGGCCACGGTCTGCCAGGCCGCCCGCCAGGGCCTGGGCTTGGACTGGCTGCCCCGGGTGCAGGTCAACCTGCCCCTGCGCGAGCTGCTGGGCCGCCACCGCAACCTGGCCGAGGCCGCGCCCCGGCTCAACCTGGAGGTGGGCCTGGACTTCCTGGCCCTGGACGGGCTGGGCGAGGCCGACCTGGTCCAGGCCGCCGCCCTGTTGGCCAGCCGCCAGGTGACGGTGCACCTGCCCTTCGGCGACCTGGTGCCCGGCAGCCCGGACCCCAAGGTGCGGGAGCTGGCCCGGGAGCGGCTGATCCAGGCCGGGCGGTGGGCCCGGCAATTGGGCGCGGTCCAGGCGGTGATGCACACCGGCTACGACCCCCGCCTCCACCGGCCGGAGGCCGACTACGCCCGGCGCCTGGCCGACAACCTCGCGCCGTTCCTGGAGCTTTTAGCCGGCTTCGGCTGCCGCCTGGCCCTGGAGAACACCTTCGAGTCCGAGCCGGCCCCCCTGCTGGCCATGCAGCGCGCCTTGGCCGAAAAAACCGCGCCGGGCCTGGTGGGCTTCTGCCTGGACGTGGGCCACGTCCTGGCCTTCGCCCAGGCCCGGCTGCCGGTGTGGTGGTCGGCACTCGGGCCCCACCTGTTGGAGATGCACCTGCACGACAATCCCGGCGGCTCCGACGACCACCTGCCCCCTGGATCCGGGGTGGTGGACTGGGCCTTTCTGCGCCAGGGCCTGGCCGACCTGGCCGCTAGGCCCATCCTGACCCTGGAGCCCCACCGCGAGGGCGACCTCTGGGCCTCGTTGCGGGCGCTTAGCCGCTTATGGGGTCCGCCCCCGGGATTGACCCCGGCCCCCCAGGCCGGTTAGGCTCTGCCCAGGCGGGTTGGTCGCGCCGTCCGCTCGGCGGCGCGCGTGGAGGGCGAGGCATGGGCATGGGATTCTGGCAGAGACCGGCCGGGGCCTTGGTGGTCACCCTGGCCCTGGCGGCCCTGCTCCTGGGCCTGGGCTATGAGCTGGCCGACCACCGTCTGGGCCCGGAGCTCAACGACGCCCGCCTGGCCGCCTCGCTGGAGGCCAACCGGGCCAACCGCCTGGCCCAGGAGAACCAGCGCCTGGAGCAACGGCTGAACGAGGCCGAGGCCCGCCTGGCCGCCCGCAGCGCCGCGCCCGAGGAAGCCGAGGCCCAGGGGCCGGCCAGCCGGGTGATCCACCGCGGCGAGGCGGCCCTGTTGCTGGGCGGCCGCCTGGTGGTGACCCTGGAGGCCATCGCCCCGGAGCGCGAGGCGGCCCAGATCCGGGTCAAGGTCCTGGGCGGCCAGGAAGGGATCACCAGTCTGGCCCCGGGGGGCGACGCCCGCTTCCGCCTGGACGGCAAGGTCTATCACCTGCTGCTCAAGAAGATCCTAACCAACTCGGTGCTCATCACCCTGCTGGCGGAGGGCGGAAACTGATGTCGGCTGACGAACGGCGGATGCTGGCGGCCTGGTTCGCCGAGGGACGCGCCAGCCTGATCCAACGCCCGGTTCCCGCGCCCGCGCCGGGCCAGGCCCTGGTGCGGGTGCGCTACTGCGGCATCTGCAACACCGACCTGGAACTGCTGGCCGGCTATTACCATTTCGCCGGAGTGCCGGGGCACGAGTTGTCCGGGGTGGTGGAAGAGGCCCCGGGCCGCCCCCACCTGGTGGGTCGCCTGGTCACGACCGAGATCAACCAGGGTTGCGGGACCTGCCCCCGCTGCCTGGGCGGCGACCCCCGCCACTGCCCGGACCGGGTCGCCCTGGGGATCAAGGGCTGGGACGGGGCCCTGGCCCAGTACGTCCTGGCCCCCCTGGCCAACCTGCGCCCGGTGCCCGAGGGGGTGCCGGCCCGGGCCGCCGCCCTGGCCGAGCCCCTGGCCGCGGCCCTGGAGATCGGGCAGCAAATCCACCTCACCGCCGGGATGAAGGCGCTGATCCTGGGCGACGGCAAGCTGGGCCTGCTCTGCGCCCTGGGCCTGCGCCACCAGGTTCCCGGCCTGCTCCTGGCCGGCCGCCACCAGGCCAAGCTGGACCTGGCCATGGCCCAAGGGGTGCGGGCCGTCCTGGCCCAGGGTCCGGACCTGGCCGAGCTGGCCCGGGAGCTGGGCGGCTTCGACCTGGTGGTGGAGGCCACCGGCCGGCCGGAGGGCCTGGGCCAGGCCCTGGAGCTGGTGCGGCCCGAGGGGACCATCGTGGCCAAGACCACCAGCCATCAGCCTTCGGAGCTGGACCTGGCCCGGCTGGTGGTCAATGAAATCAACCTGGTGGGCAGCCGCTGCGGGGATATCGGCCTGGCCCTGGATTACCTCAAGAACCGCTGGGTCGAGGTGGAGCCCCTGATCGAGGCCGAATACCCCCTGGAGGAACTATCGGCCGCCCTGGACCACGCCCGCCGCCCCGGGGCGCTCAAGGTCCTGGTGCGGGCCTCGGAGGAGGGCGCGTCAGCCTCCGCTTGCATGGCGCTGGCATCGCCAGGCGCGCAGCGCCGTGGCGATCTCTCGAATAGGTAATAGGTAAGAGATCGCTTCGCTGCGCTCGCGATGACCAACCCGGCGAGGCGGCGGCCGGCAAGCTATGGAACACCGGCGATCGGGGGAGCGGTTCCCCCGCCGCCAAACCCGGTTTGACCCCCGCCCCGGCTTGACGCCCCCGCCCCGGACGGCTATATAGCCTTGAATCCTCACCTTCGACCGGAAGCCTTCCGGAGTGTGGACCGGACCTGGCCCATGAACCCCGCCCTGGCGATCTACAACCTGGCCGGATGCGCCGCCGCCGCCCTGGCCCTGCCGGTGGCCCGGCTGGGCCTGGGCCTGGCCGGACGCTGGGGCGTGTTCGGCCCTCGCCTGGGCATCGCCCGCGAGCTGGCCCCGGCCGGCCCCGGCCCCCGGGTTTGGCTCCAGGCGGTGAGCGTGGGCGAGGTCGGCGTGGCGGCGGTGGTGGCCGAGGAACTGCGCAAGCTCATCCCCCGCCTGGACCTGACCGTCAGCAGCAGCACCCCCAAGGGCCTGGAGCGGGCCCGGGCCGAGCTGGGGCTCGGCGCCCGGATCGCGCCCTTCCCCCTGGACCTGCCCTGGCCGGTCATCACCACCGCCGCCAAGCTCAAGCCCCAGGTCTTCGCCTGCCTGGAGACCGAGATCTGGCCCCAACTGCTGTGGTGGCTGGAGCGCCGGGGCGCCAGCCTGATGATGCTCAACGGCCGGCTCTCGCCCCGCAGCTTCCCCCGCTACCAAAAGGCCAAGCCCCTGATCGGCCCCACCCTGGCCCGCTTCCGGGTGCTGTCCATGATCGGCCCCGAGGACGCCGCCCGGGCGGTGGCCCTGGGCGCGCCGCGCGGGCGGGTGCGGGTGGACGGCAATGCCAAGTACGCGGGACTCCTGGACAAGGCCCGGCCGGAGCTGGCGGAGCGAGCCGGAGAGCGCCTGGCCCTCAATGACGCGCCGCTCATCGTGGCCGGCTCGGTGCGCTCCGGCGAGGAGGCACCGGTCCTGGAGGCCTTCATCAGGGTGCGGGAGGCCCACCCCCGGGCGGTGTTGGCGGTGGCCCCCCGCCACGTGGAGAAGGCCGGCCGCTGGCTGGCCGAGGCCCAGCGCCGGGGCCTGGCGGCCTGCCTCTTTAGCGGCCTGGACCCGACCCATCCCCGCCCGGCCGCCTGCCCGGTGGTGGTGGTGGACGCCATGGGCGCGCTGATGGGGCTCTATGGCCTCTGCCGGGGGGCCTTCATCGGGGCCAGCCTGGTCCCGCTGGGCGGCCAGAACCCCATGGAGCCGGCGGCCTGGGGCGCGCCCTGCTGCTACGGCCCTTCGATGGAGGATTTCGTCGACGCGGCCGAGGCCTTGGAACGGGCCGGGGCCGCCCGGAGGGTGGACGGGGCCGGGGGCCTGGCCGCCTTTTGGGGCGACTGTCTGCTGGCCCCGGGCGCGGCGGCCACCGCTGGAGCGGCCGGCCGCCAGGTGGTGGCCCGCTGGTCGGGGGCGGCCCGG